>UQXS01000099.1 GCA_900545125.1 uncultured Ruminococcus sp. | reverse complement strand
ATACACCTTGTAAGAGGACAACTCTCCCGGAAAACCGTGTCATACCGATGCGGTTTTTCCTTTACAAGTTCCCTGAATTGTGCTATAATATTCACAGAAAGTTTACAAATTTCTGCGCACAAACACGGCGAATTTCCGTTAAAGTATTTATAACGGATTATTTCAGGGAGAGGAGGGGACTTGTGCTGTTTGATATTGACGATCAGTATGACAAGATTTACAGATATTGCTATCTGCGTGTTCACAGCAGGGAAACGGCAGAGGATATAACGCAGGAAACTTTTCTCCGGTTTATTGAGCGTCCACAGTATCATAATACTGAAAAAGCCCTTAATCTCCTCTACACTATTGCCGGAAATCTTTGTATAGACGAATTCCGCAAGGAGAAATCCCAGCCTATCCCGGGTGACGCAGCGTCGTCTGAGGATATTGAAGAAGAACTGATATCGCAGCTTGCTCTTAAACAGGCTCTTGCATCACTTACGGAGCAGGACAGGGAAATGATTCTTCTGCGGTACATAAACGATGTTTCACCCGCTGTTATAGGCAGTCTCTACAATATGTCAAGATTTGCAGTGAACAGGCGAATAAAGCGGATATTAAATGATCTGCAAAACAATATGGGAAAGGAGAATATACATGAAGAAGCGTGACATAGAAAAACTCAAAGACGCTTTTGATATCCCCGAACCGGAACGCAAGTCGGAATTCATAAGGATTCACGGAGAGAAATTTGCAGAGCCGATCAATGACGTGCCCAGAAAGAGGATATTCCGGTATGCACCTGTTTTAGCATTGGCAGCGGTGCTTATAGGCTTGTGGGGATATATAAAGCCAGACGGAAGTCTGAGAGATAATCCCGGAAAAAACAACATAGTAGTTGAAAGTACGGATGAAGTTCCGGCTATTGTTACAACATCCGCTGTTCAGCAGACATCTTCGCTGAATTCAGCCGTACAGACCGACAAGAAACCGATTACTACATCCGCAGTTCCGCAGGGAGAGTCACATATTCCAGAGGATAATACGCAGCCTGTACGAACAGAACGAACGCCGCAAGAAGAGCAGGAATCGCCTGAGACAACAGAGACAGCATCTGTTCCGCATACTTCCGCAGACAGGACTTCTTCGGCAGTCACGGAAACAACAGCGAGAAAAACAACCTCTGCCGCATCTTCGGTGACTACTGCCGGACGAACAAATAACACCACAACATCAATGGGAAATGAGGTATCAGTAACAACAGTTCCGCCATCAAATCCTGATGATGACAATCATGACCAACCGTCAACAGATAAAGAAACTGATTTGACGCTAACGCCTGATATTGTATATACAAAAACGGATAATATTTATTATATAGGATATGATGATATGCCAAACGATTCTACCACGGATTCCATGGGCGTGGACTGTGATCTGAGCATTAATGGCTATGTCATGGATATTATATATACAAAGGCAAAAAACAGACCGTACACGCAGCTTAATATACTTGTGACAAATGTAATGACAGATACAGGAAAGTTAAGCGTAGGCTGTATGATCTCTGTGTATATTCCCGGAGGTTATATGCCGTCGGATGAGTATTTTGCAATATATCCAAACAGAAAACCGTATCAGGGGGATTACACTGTCTATGACTGTGCCGGCATATCCAAACCGCCGGAAATCGGTGATATTTACAGTTTTTACCTTAACAGGGACGGAGAAGGTATTCCGGATGGAGCTTTTGTACTCGCTTCTGAAAGTCCGCCTTCAATGAAAAAAATAACATGAAAAATACCGCACAGAGTGTAAAATAAAGCTTTGTGCGGTGTTTTCATTTTATTTTGCGGTAATTATTTTCCCATTGGCACATGGATCGGTCATGATGATCTCCCCGACAGAAAGCGCACATATCGTTCCGCTGAGGGGATTTTTTATACTGTCCACATGGGTTGTGATCTCTGCTTCAACTTCTGATTTTTCAAAGCTGAGGTCGGCGCCGTTCATTTTGCAGTTTATAAGCCTGAGACCACGGCAATAGCAGAACGGCTGAGTTCCGGTGATAGTACAGTTTTCCAGCGTAAGACCGTCGGAGTACCATGCAAGATATTCACCGTTTATCACGCTGTTCCGGACGGTTATGTTCCTGCCGTGCCAGAAAGCGTCTTTAGTATCAAAAACGCAGTTTTCAAACAGAGCGTTTTCTATGTACTGGAAAGAATATTTTCCCTTGAAGCGGACGTTACGGAATGTTATTCCGCTGCTCCTCATCATAAAGTATTCGCTTTCGGCAGTTGAATCAGTCATTATAATACCATTTACCGACCAGCCGAATTCAGGCGAAATGATGCTGCAATTTTCAATACGGACATCCGAGCATTCCCTCAGTGCCTTTATGCCGTGGAGAGTGGAATTTTTAATATTTATCTTATTTGAATACCATATAGCTGCACGGCATAGCTCGGTCATGGTGCAGTCTTCAATATCAAGACCGCTGTTATGCCAGAACGGATAGCGAAGATTGCAGAAGCAGTTCCTGACTGTAACATCGGAGCTTTCTTTCAATGCGCTTTCACCGTCAGAAGGACCGTCAAAGGCACAGTTTTCAAGAGTAAGACCGTGACTACCGTAAAGGGCTCTTTCTTCATCAAATGTCTTGTGGTTAATTATCATTATTTTGCTCCTGTTCTGAATTTTTAACATCTCTGTATTTATTGGGGGTAGTTCCCGTAAGCTGCCGGAACTGCCTCATGAAATATTTTTCGTCCTCATATCCGCATTTATAGGCTATCGCAGACAAACTGACGGAGGTCGTTATAAGCAGATATTTGGCATATGAAATACGGCTTTCGATAACATCCTTGTGAAAGCTTATGCCAAAAAGACTTTTGTACACTGCCCGGAAGTGACCATAGCTCAGGTGGAAGTCACGGCATAACTGCTGTGCATCCCATTCTTTTTCTGGAGAAGCATACATCATGCTGCGCATATTGAGAAAGGTACAGTACTGTGGATTTTCACGTTTTTCCGAAAGAATACGTATTTTCCCGGAAATTTCTTTGTTGAGACTATCTATGACCCCGGCTGCATCAGCTTTGTCTGCGGATACTACAGCCCATGTGCATACAGTTGAATCTATACCGCAGCTGCTGAGATACATGGGAGAATGAGATATTATAGAATTGATTTTGTCGGTTATCAGAGCAGCACTTTGCTCATTGTAATTGCCGACAGCAGCAAAGGCGTACAGCTTATCGGATATTCTTGCAAGAAATTCGTTTGAATCGTTTGTGATATGGCGGAAGTTGTCAGAAAGTTCGGTATCAATCCGTACTGATGTATGCAGTTCGTCTATTCTGATATTGTCGTAAAAAAGACCGGTGCGGATAAGAACAATAAGCATTGTATCGTTCCCGGAGCATCGTTTCAGAGCTATATTAAGTTCGTTTGTAAGACCTGCGCTGTTGTAGAGCCGTGTTGTGGAGTCGTGAAATTCAGAGAGATTGTGGCATTCCAGCAGAGTATTGATATCGTTTCTCATTTGCAGGCTGCACAGAGCGTTTACTGCCGTCTGATGCCAGCTAATAAAGGTACTGTCGTAGGAATCCGGGTGGTTGTACTGTATCACCAGATGTCCAAGATCTTTTCCTGCCGAAAAAAACGGAAGCAGATAATAGAATCCCTTTTCACCGCTGCCTGCAAGGTTTGGCGGAAAAAGCAATCTGCGTGTAAAGAACATTGGCTTGTCGCCTGCATTTTCCGGACTGGTTATGCGATAACATACCATAGTTCTGGAGTTGGCATCTTTGTCAGAGGTGATATCATTTTTACGTGAGCACCAATTTTCGTACAGGCAGAGATAAATTCCGTCGGCGTCCCTGATAAGATAGGAATACTCACGGAGTGCGGAAATATAGTCGGTAAGAGAATGGCACAAAGCCGAACGGTGTTCAAAACAGCCGCTGAAATTCATGTTTCTGTAGAACTGATCTTTTCTTACAAGGTCAAGTTCTTTGCCAAGAAATTCGTGGTCTGTACCGCAGCTGCAAGTCTCGCCGCAGACCATACATCCGTTAACGGGAATATCCTCTGTTTTTATTCCTGTAATTCTGCTGTAGACCATATTTACAGCTCTTTGTCCCAGAGCAAAACGGTTGCGCTGATAGGTAGTGAGAATAGGGGAGTGGTATATTCTGTCGCCGATATGTTCATATCCGACTACGGTTATATCATCTGGCAGAGAAACGTTATGTGAGAAAAATGTGTCTGTCATTCCGAAAGCCATGTAATCATTGGCGCAGACCACAGCCTGCGGAAACGGGCGTATGCCGTTTATGTATTCCAGAGCAAGCTTTTCACCGGAATCAGTCCAGTAGTTGCCGTAGATGATATTTTCATCGCCGAAAGGAACGCCCTTTTCCTGTAGTACCGATTTCAGACCGCTGATACGTTCCTGATTGGAATCATGCCATTCATATCCGGCAAGCATATCAATCCTTGTAAAGCCGTGAACTTCTGTCAGATGCCGGGCAATATCGGCAAAATCAGCCCGGACATCGTTGTCAATGCAGTCAAATCCCGGAATCTGCGATCCGGTAACAACGATAGGTATATCGGAGCGTTTTCTCAGGTGTTGTAGGATAATAGGCGTCAGGGAATCATTGTTAATGGATTCTGCGGTAAAGATAAGTCCGTCAATGCGTTCGGAGTCAATAAGTTCATATATTTTATTTTCAATTTCAATTTCGGTTACATATTGGTAGAAGTTGTAGATATTGGTGATAATAACTGCATCGGAACCGACTTTTTCACACTGAGAGAGAATACCGCTGAGTATTTGCTTTTGTTCCGATTCAGAAGCCCTGGATGTAATTATACCTATAGCAGGTTTTTTGTTATGCAGCAAGTTTCTGCCCCCTCTCCATACAATTACATATATTATAGCACAGGCGGATAAAAAAATCAACCCCGGTATTTATTTGGTTGTGTCAAGCAAAAGTAGGCAGAAGATAAAAAATCGTCACAATGCACAAAATCAGAAAAATTTTCGATTTTTTCATTGCTTATTTCAATTTTATATGTTATACTCATTTTAAGGTCACTCGCTTTCTATGTTTTTTGCCAACTTCATTTTAGCATTTTGTGACCTTATGAGCAACTCACGGATAAAATGCAGTTGAAAAACTTTTCAGAAAAATTACTGAGAGAAAATATTCAGGCTCGTTCTTACATTATGATCTTGTCAATAATATCTGACACAATTTTCTCGAACAAATTTCAGGCAGCAAAGAAAGCGTTATCATAATAGCGTCTTCTCTTGACCGCCGGAGGAAGTCCGTTGTTGGCAGTGCATATCCTCCTGTTTGCCTAATAGCTCATGAAATATCTCCAGATCAATGCCTTTACTCCTCTTATCTGGATTGTGTCAAGTTTTATTATACGCCATCACATTTATAGTTAATATGATATTTTACAAAAATAATATGGATAGTATCATAAATAAAATAAAGAATAGAATATTAAAAAAAGGAGTTCCACATAATGAAAGGAATAATTCTTGCAGGAGGCTCGGGAACACGTCTATACCCGCTTACAATGGTAACAAGTAAACAGCTTTTACCTGTATACGATAAACCAATGGTATATTACCCTTTGTCAACGCTGATGCTGGCGGGAATAAAGGATATACTCATCATTTCTACTCCGACCGATCTGCCGAACTTTGAAAGACTTCTTGGTGATGGTTCGCAGTATGGTATTAATCTATCTTATAAAATTCAGCCGAGTCCTGATGGTCTTGCACAGGCGTTTATTCTTGGTGAAGAATTCATCGGCAGCGATGCTTGTGCTATGGTGCTTGGCGACAACATTTTCTATGGGAACGGATTCGGAATGATTCTCCGCAACGCAAAAAAAAATGCGGAGGAAAACAACAGAGCAACAGTGTTTGGATACTATGTTCCCGACCCTGAACGCTTCGGAGTTGTAGATTTTGATGAAAACGGTCATGCACTTTCTATTGAAGAAAAACCGGCAAATCCGAAGAGCAATTACGCTGTAACTGGATTATATTTCTATCCGTCGGGAGTAAGTGCGAGGGCAAATCAGGTCAAGCTGTCAGCTCGTGGAGAACTTGAAATCACAACACTTAATGAAATGTACTTAAATGACAAGATGCTTGATGTACAGCTTCTCGGTCGTGGCTTTGCATGGCTTGATACCGGAACAATGGACAGCTTGAATGAGGCTTCAAATTTTGTTCAGATGGTGCAGAATCGTCAGGGAATTGAAATATCTGCTCCGGAAGAAATTGCATTTATCAATGGCTGGATAGATAAAGAAGGTTTGATGAAGTCAGCCGAGAAATACGGTAAATCGCCTTATGGACAGCATTTGAAAAAAGTTGCCGAAGGAAGAATCAAGTATTAAGGAGTCAGAAAAATGGGAAACTTTACTTTTAATGAAACAAAAATCAAGGGCGTTTACATAATAGATGTGAAAACCTACGGCGACAATCGTGGATATTTCATGGAAACTTACAAGGAATCTGATTTCAAGGATGCCGGACTCGACTATAATTTCGTACAGGATAATCAGTCAAGTTCTCGAAAAGGCGTTCTCCGTGGACTGCATTTTCAGAGGACGCATCCTCAGGCAAAACTTGTACGTGTCCTGAAAGGAGAAGTATTTGATGTTGCGGTAGATCTACGCAAGGGTAGCCCTACATACGGTCAGTGGGTAGGTGTTGTCCTTTCAGAAGAAAATAAGCGACAGTTTATGATTCCCCGTGGATTTGCTCACGGATTCGTTGTAATGAGTGACTATGCGGAATTTGCGTATAAATGTGATGAGCTTTATCACCCCGAAGATGAGGGTGGAATTATGTGGAACGATCCTGCAATCGGCATTGAATGGCCTGAAGTAGGCGAGATTATTCTCAGCGAAAAGGATAAGATTCATTCGTCGCTTTCAGAATCCAAAATTGAGTTTTAAGGAGAATTAACCATGACTATATTTGTAACCGGCGGCGCCGGATTTATCGGCAGTAATTTTATTTTCCATATGCTTGATACTTATCCTGATTACAGAATTATTTGCTTGGACAAGCTCACATACGCAGGTAATCTTTCGACGCTTGCTCCGGTAATGGACAACCCGAATTTCAGATTTGTGAAATTGGACATCTGCGACCGTGAGGGCGTTTACAAGCTTTTTGAAGAAGAAAAGCCTGATATCGTAGTAAATTTTGCAGCGGAATCTCACGTTGACCGTTCAATCGAGAATCCGGAGATTTTCCTCCAGACCAACATTCTCGGCACACAGGTTCTTATGGACGCTTGCAGAAAGTATGGTATCCAGAGATATCATCAGGTTTCTACCGATGAAGTTTACGGAGATCTGCCTCTTGACAGACCTGACCTTTTCTTTACTGAGGAGACTCCTATTCATACAAGCAGTCCTTATTCAAGTTCAAAAGCCGGTGCAGATCTGCTTGTAATGGCATACCACAGAACTTACGGACTTCCGGTAACCATTTCGAGATGTTCCAACAATTACGGACCATATCACTTCCCTGAGAAGCTGATTCCTCTCATGATTGCTAATGCACTGGCTGACAAACCTCTGCCTGTTTACGGAGAGGGACTGAATGTCCGTGACTGGCTGTATGTTGAGGATCACTGCCGTGCTATCGACCTTATCATTCATAATGGCAGAGTCGGTGAAGTTTACAATGTCGGCGGTCACAACGAGATGAAGAATATCGACATTGTAAAGCTTATCTGCAAGGAACTCGGCAAGCCTGAGAGCCTTATTACACACGTTGAGGACAGAAAGGGACATGATATGCGTTATGCTATCGACCCGACAAAGATTCACAACGAGCTTGGCTGGCTGCCTGAAACAAAATTTGCCGACGGCATTAAGAAAACTATTAAATGGTATCTCGACAACAAGGAATGGTGGGAGACTATCATTTCCGGCGAGTATCAGAATTACTATGAGAAAATGTACGGAAACAGAGGTACTGTTTGATGAAAGCATTTGTAACAGGAGTTGGCGGACAGCTCGGCTTTGATGTTGTAAATGAGCTGAAAAAGCGTGGATATGAGGCTGTCGGCAGCGATATTCTTGATGAGGTATCTGCTGAATGTGAATATATCAAGCTTGATATTACTGATTCAGATGCAGTTGAAAAAACAATTTCGGAAGTAAATCCCGATGTTGTGGTACACTGTGCTGCATGGACGGCTGTTGATGCTGCGGAGGACGAGGAGAATATCCCGAAAGTCAGAGCGATAAACGTTGACGGAACGCAGAATATCGCCAATGTCTGCAAAAAGCTTGACCGCAAGATGATATATATTTCCACTGACTATGTATTTAACGGTCAGGGAACTGAGCCTTGGCAGCCGGACTGCAAGGACTATGCACCGCTTTGCGTCTACGGACAGACTAAGCTTGAGGGTGAGCTTGCAGTTGCAAATACCCTTGATAAATATTTCATCGTCCGAATTGCGTGGGTGTTTGGAGTGAACGGCAAGAATTTCATCAAGACCATGCTGAATGTTGGCAAGAAGTATGATACTGTACGAGTTGTAAATGATCAGATAGGCACGCCTACCTATACTTATGATTTGGCGGGACTTCTCGTTGATATGGCTGAAACTGAGAAATACGGCTACTATCATGCAACTAACGAGGGCGGATTCATCAGCTGGTATGACTTCACCTGCGAGATTTTCAGGCAGGCTGGATACAGCACAAAAGTTGTTCCAGTGACTACCGAGGAATATGGACTTTCTAAGGCTGCAAGACCTTTCAACAGCCGTCTGGACAAGTCTAAGCTTGCGGAGAATGGGTTTATTCCGCTGCCTGATTGGAAGGATGCGTTGCACAGATATCTTAATGAAATTAGGTAGGAGACCTTAAAATGCTTAATGAAAATTCTAATGTTA
>UQXS01000098.1 GCA_900545125.1 uncultured Ruminococcus sp. | reverse complement strand
CAGGCGCATTTGCTCTGGGACGTTTTGCCTCGGCAAAACGTCCCAGAGCAAATGCGCCTGCGTCGTCTCCGCCCACGTCGATTATAAGACAGCCGTCGTTACCGGCGAGCTGTTCGATATCGAACTGAATAGACGGCACATCAAGATTGCTGCACGCAAAATCCGGAGCGATAAGTTTTATGCCCATACCGGAGAACATTTCCCTGAAATCAGCCGTTCTGAAATAAGGATTTACAAGGTCGAGATCCACAACGGTAACATTCTTTCCCTCCTGAGCTGCTTTTACAGCCAGATTAACCGAAAGATTGGTCTTTCCGCTGCCGTAGTGACCTGTCACAACAGTAATTTTTTTCATAAGTTCCTTTCAAAAGCGGAGCAAAATCTCCATAAAAATTATCCGTACTTTTATATTATAACACCGTTCGTTATAAAATGCAAGAGTTTTTTCCTGACATATTATGAAAAAAGGCGGTCAGATGACCGCCTTAAAAATTTATTTTCCTGTAGAAAGTTCAGTATACATATTTAGTATCATGGTAGCATCCGAACCGTTGATTACACTGTCACCGTCCATATCGCCGTAGCCCTTTATCAGATCATGATACGGAATCTCGTTCTTTGAAACACCTGCGCTAAGCTGAGTATAGCAGTTAAGCGCAAGCGTTGCGTCCGTACCGTTTACTACGCCGTCAAGATTAACGTCGCCGGGGAGATAGTCGTTCAATCCACCTGAAACAACGGTATACATAATTGACGCATCCATTCCGTCAATCGTGCCATCGTTATTTATATCGCCGTTTTCAAGGAGTTTATCAAATTCAGCAGAAGGCACATAATCCGGTCCCTGATCATCAAAGCTAAAAGCATAAACATAATATATAGCAAAATCAGCATCGCTTATATATCCATCATTGTTAAGATCAAGGTCTCTGCCCTTTACCATTTCATAATAGTTTATAGTAGATTCTGCGCTTGCAGGCATTGCCGCTGCTGAAATAAGCATTGCAGATGCTGATAACAAAGATAAAAGTTTTTTCATTTAAATCAATCCTTTCATATAATTTCAGGAAGATACATTCCTACAAGTTTATATTACCACAATATGGAAAATGAGTCAATAGTCATTTTGAACAAATTTTCTGTATGTTTTTTTACCGTTCCAATGTTAAATCTATGTTAAATAACAGCGTATCCTCTTGAATACAGTCATTGTTTGTTATATAATAAAATCGCAATAAAAATTAAGGAGATTTTACATGAACGGATTTTCTATCTTCAACATTTTCAGTATGCTGGGCGGACTTGCGTTTTTCCTCTACGGAATGAACGTAATGTCCACCGGACTTGAAAAGCTCACCGGAGGAAAACTTGAGATTGCCCTCAAAAAAATGACCTCCAACATATTCAAAAGCATTCTGCTTGGTATGGGAATAACCATTGCCATACAGTCGTCGTCAGCGCTGACGGTCATGCTTGTAGGACTTGTAAATTCGGGGATAATGAGCCTTGAACAGACAGTAGGCGTATGCTTTGGTTCAAATATCGGCACTACCCTTACGGCATGGATACTCAGTCTTTCCGGACTCAGCGGCGACAGTTTCTTTATCAGAATGCTTAAACCGACTTCATTTTCTCCTATCATCGCACTTATCGGAATCATCATGGTAATGGCGTGCAAAAAAAACAAGAAAAAAGATATGGGACGTATTCTGGTAGGATTTTCAATTCTCATGACCGGAATGACTCTTATGTCCGACTCAGTCGCTCCTCTTGCAGAATCCGAAGAATTCAACAAGATACTCACTGCTTTTAAAAATCCGTTCCTCGGTGTTCTTGTAGGCGCAGTATTCACGGGAATTATCCAGAGTTCCGCCGCATCAACCGGTATACTCCAGGCGTTTTCCAGAACAGGCGGTCTTACCAACGGAATGGCGTTTCCTATTATCATGGGACTTAACATCGGAACATGTATCACTTCGCTTCTTTCAAGTATCGGCGTAAAGAAAAATGCCAGACGAGTAGCCTGCATTCATATTGCTTTCAACGTTATCGGCGTATTAATTCTTCTGCCCGTAGTTCTGTTTCTCCAATATGTCCTTGATCTGGCAATCTTCAGCAAGGTCACAAACGAAGTTTCAATTGCAGTAATGCATACTATTTTTAATTTAGCCAGCACATTCCTGCTCATTCCTTTTTCCTCACTTCTTGTAAAGCTTTCACGTTTTATCATCAAGGAAGATAGGGAGGAAAAGGCGGAAGCCTCTTCACATATTCTTTCTCTTGACGAAATCCTGCTTAAAACTCCTGCCGTTGCCGTTGAAGCCTGCAAGGGCGCAACCGTTGAAATGGCAGACCTTACAAAAAAGACCATTTTAAGTGCTCTGGATATTCTCACCAACTACAATGAAGATACCGCTGACGAGATAATCAGGCATGAAGATATAATCGACGGATACGAGGACAAAATAAACAGCTATCTGCTGAAGATAAGCCGTTCCAGCGTTACAGGTCATGACAGCCGGAGCGTATCAAAAATGATGCACTGCGTAGGCAACTTTGAGCGTATCTCCGACCATGCCGTAAATCTGGTGGAATCGGCTCAGGAAATGCATGAAAAAGGCATTTCTTTCTCTGACGAGTGCTTTAACGAAATTTCTGTAATTCGTGAAGCTATCGCCGAAAACATCACAAAAGCTATCGAAGCATATATAAACAACGACCTGACCATTGCCCATAAGGTAGAACCTCTTGAAGAAGTGGTGGATAACCTCAGCACGGAACTCAAGAACCGCCATATCCGCCGTTTGCAGAACGATGAATGCACCGTCGAGCTGGGATATATTTTTCAGGATATTCTCACTAATCTGGAGCGCATTTCCGATCACTGCTCCAATATTGCGGGCTGCCTTATAGAGACAGACGAAAAGACGAGGATACATGAATATCTTCAGGATGTCAAGGAGAATGATAAAACTTTCCGCAACGAATACCACGCCTACGCCGAAAAGTTCTTTACGATGCTGAACACAACAGAATCTTCCGTACAATAGACTGACATAAAGCGGCACTGATTGATCCCTGTACAGTGCCGCAATAAAAAAATCCGGCATATGCCGGACTTTTTTTATTCTGCTTCATTATCAGTATTTTTCTCGATGTAGTTTACGATATCGCCGACTGTCTTGATTTCCTCAACAGCCTCATCAGGGATTGAGAGGTCAAATTCATCTTCAATAGTAGTGATAAGATCTACAACATCCAGAGAATCTGCGCCGAGGTCGTCCTGAATATTAGCTTCCATTGTTACCTCGCCTTCGTCAACGCCGAGCTGTTCAGCGATAAGATCCTTGAGCTTGTCAAAAACCATGTTTATGTCCTCCTTTATAAATTATATCAAGAAACGGATCATTCAATAAACGCTCCGATCTTTCTAAATTTAGTATAGCGTTCTTTTAGCAAAACGTCAATATCTTTTTGACATTTTTCCGGAATTACCTGTGACAAATATTCTTTAATATTCTCTGAAATTTTGTCTAAATCGTTATGTGCGCCGCCGAGAGGCTCTTCGATAATGGTCTCCGCAACACCGAGCCGAACCATATCTTCCGCAGTAATTCGCATAATTTCGCTTGCTTCCCGTTCTCTCGACGCATCTTTCCAGAGAATGCTTGCAAAACCTCTTGGTGACAGAACAGAGTACTGTGCGTTTTCGAGCATAGCCAGTTCATCGCATACGCCCAGTGCCAGAGCGCCGCCGCTGCCTGCCTCACCGAGCACGATAGAGATTATCGGTGTCCTGAGCGTCATGAACTCAGCGATATTTTTAGCAATAGCCTCGCCCATTCCTCGTTCTTCCGCAGCGATGCCGCAGAAAGCTCCGGGAGTATCAATAAAGCAGATAACAGGTCTGTGGAATTTCTCCGCCTGCCTTGCCAGTCTGAGAGCCTTTCTGTAGCCTTCCGGATGCGGCATTGCGAAGTTGCAGGCTTTGTTTTCGTTTATATCCCTGCCCTTCACCTGAGCGATTATGGTAACAGGTCTGCCGTCAAGACGTCCTACAGCGCCGATAACGGCCTTATCGTCGCCGTAAAGACGGTCGCCGTGCATTTCGTAGTAATCGGTAAAAACGAGAGGAAGATAGTCGTTTATAGTCGGTCTGCCTGTATTGTGAACGAGCTGAATGCGTTCCCAAGCCGTTTTATTCTCATTCATTGCTCAGACCCCCTTTTTATCGTATCCGTGAAGTTTCAGAAGATGAGACAGAACGCTTCTCATCTTTCTGCGTTCCACTATCATATCCACAAAGCCCTTTTCGTACATGAATTCCGCAAGCTGGAAATCGTCGGGAAGCCGCTGTTTAATAGTGTTTTCGATAACACGTCTGCCGGCAAAGCCGATAAGAATTTTTGGTTCTGCGATGATGATATCACCGAGAGAAGCGAAACTTGCGGTAACTCCGCCCGTAGTAGGATCAGTCAGAACGGTTATATAGAGTCCGCCCTGATCGCTGTGGAGCTTAACTGCGCCGGCTGTCTTTGCCATCTGCATAAGCGAAACGATTCCCTCCTGCATACGTGCTCCGCCGGAAGCCGTAAACATCACTACCGGAAGCTTGTTTGCGGCAGCATACTCAAAGGCACGGGCGATTTTTTCGCCGACAACGCTGCCCATGCTTGCCATCATATAGCGTGAATCCATAACGCCTATAACGCACGGCGAACCTTTTATCGAAGCTGTTCCGGTAATAACGGCGTCATTCAGACCTGTTCTCTCACGAAGTTCTTCCTGCTTTTCCTCATACTCGGGGAAATCAATGGGATTCTGACTTTTCATTTCGCTGTCGAATTCTCTGAAGCTCTCCTTGTCAACGGTAATTGCGATACGTTCCTGAGCCGACAGTCTGCCGTGATAATTGCAGGCAGGACAAACTCTGTGAAGCTCCTCGTACCGTGACAAAGGGGACAGTCCCTGACATCTGGGACATTTAAACATCGGAGGTTTATAGTCGTCGTCGCCGCCGTTAAAACGCTTTGTGACTACCTTAAAAAAATCTTCAAACACTGGTTATTTCACCTTCCCCTGCTTCTTATGCTCATCCATATATCTTCCGAGGAAACCTATATCGTAATTACCGTTCTTGAAATCCGGATGCCTGATAAGTTCGAGCTGAAAATCTATATTTGTATCAACGCCCTCGACGATAAACTCTGCCAGCGCCCACTTCATTTTGTTGACAGCGTCCTCCCTGTCAGAGCCGTGAGCGATAAGCTTGCTTATCATTGAATCGTAATAGGGCGTAATGGTATATCCCTGATAAACGGCGCCGTCGATTCTTATTCCGGGGCCTCCGGGCATATAGAGAGCAGTAATTGTTCCCGGAGACGGTCTGAAATCAAGCTGAGGGTTTTCCGCATTGATACGGCATTCGATAGCGTGTCCCCTGAGCCTGATATTCTCCTGACTCACGCTGAGGGGAAGTCCGGCTGCTACTTCGATCTGCGCCTTTACCAGATCATATCCCGTGACCTCCTCGGTAATAGGATGTTCTACCTGAATACGTGTATTCATTTCCATAAAGTAGAAATCACGGTTCTCGTCCACGAGGAATTCGATCGTTCCGGCGTTGTAATAGCCGCACTGTTTTGCTGCCGTCACGGCAGCCTCGCCCATTCGTTTCCGCAGTTCGTCGCTTACGATAGGACTTGGGCATTCTTCAAGGACTTTCTGATTGCGCCGCTGCATTGAGCAGTCACGCTCGCCCAGATAGATATAATTTCCCTGTTTGTCTGCCATTATCTGTATTTCCACATGATGTGGATTTATAAGGAATTTTTCGATATAAACGGCATCGTCGCCGAAGAAGTTCTTAGCCTCCTGACGTGCCGCCGTCATTTGTTCTTCAAGCTGATCCGGGGAATCCACACGGCGTATGCCACGTCCTCCGCCGCCTGCCGAAGCCTTTACCAGCACGGGATATCCTGCCTTTTCGGCAATGGCGGCAGCCTCTTCATAGGAAGATACAGCGCCGTCCGAGCCGGGGATAACAGAAACACCTGCTGCTTTCATGGTTGCCTTTGCGGCAGCCTTGTCGCCGAGCATCTCGATAGACTTATATGACGGGCCGATGAATGTTATTCCGTTTTTCTCACAAAGACGGGCAAATTCCGCATTTTCGGACAGAAAACCGAATCCGGGATGTATAGCATCAGCTCCGGTATTCAAAGCTGCCTGAATTATTGCATTCATGTTGAGATAACTGTCCTTGGTAGCCGGAGGACCTATGCAGACGGTTTCGTCGGCTATCTGGGCATGAAGAGAACTGCTGTCGGCGGTGGAATAGACTGCTACGCAGCGAACTCCGAGTTCACGGCAGGCTCTTATAATACGAACGGCGATCTCGCCTCTGTTGGCAATCAATATTTTCTTGAACATCTGCATTTCACTCCGCTTTGCCGCTGTCTGCCACCACAAAGGTTATCTCGCAGGAAACAGCCTTTTCTCCGCCTACAGAAGCGATAGCCTTTCCCGTTCCCACAGGGCCTCTCTGGCGGATCATTTCAACTTCAAGATCAAGAACATCTCCGGGCAGTACCTGACGGCGGAACTTTGCCTTGTCGATACCGCCGAACAGACCGATCCTGCCCTTGAATTCAGGCTTTGAGAGCATACATACAGCGCCTGCCTGAGCCAGCATTTCTATCATAAGAACGCCGGGGGTCACGGGATATCCCGGAAAGTGGCCCCTGAACCAGAAATCGTCCTGTTTTATATATTTTCTTGCCTTTATCTTCACGCCGACTTCCATTTCGAGCACTTCGTCGATAAGCAGAAACGGGTCACGGTGCGGAATTATCTCCATTATCTGTTCTTTGTTCATTAAAACGTCTGACATTTCATCTGCCTCCCTTTATTAAGCAACGTATTATTCGATTATCATTATCGGCTGATCGTATTCCACAGCCTGTCCGTCGGAGACAAGTATCTCCTTAACAGTTCCGTCAAATTCGGATTTTATCTCGTTCATCAGCTTCATTGCTTCCACAATGCAGAGAGTTTGTCCCTTTTTCACTGTATCACCAATAGAAACATAGGGATCGGCATTTTCTGCCGGTGCCGTATAAAATATACCAACGATAGGTGATTTTACGCTGATATAATCCTTTGACCCAGCTGCTGTCTGCATATTGGCAGCAGCACCGGGAACAGAATATAAAGTTTCTTCTGCAGGCGCTGTAATGGAACGCTCCAGACGGACCTTGCTGTTTTCCTCTGTAATTTCAAGTCCTGTCAGCCCAAGCTCCTTCATCAGCTCGGCATATTTGCGGATATTTGTTTCTTTCATCTTATTACACCTTTCTGAAAGCAAGGCATGCATTATGACCACCAAATCCAAGGGAGTTGGAAAGTGCCAGCGTGATATCTGCTTTTACAGCAATTTTCGGGACACAGTTCAGATCACAATTTTCATCCTGTTCATCCAAATTGATCGTGGGCGGAATAATACTCTCATTCAGTGCAAAAAGACAAGCCAGTGCTTCAATAGCGCCCGCTGCCCCAAGCATATGTCCTGTCATGGATTTTGTGGAGCTTACATAAGCCTTCTTTGCATTATCTTCTCCAAGGGCTTTCTTGATAGCAGATGTCTCAATTACATCATTCATCGGTGTACCTGTTCCATGTGCATTGATATAAACAGTATCTTTATCTGTGTATCCGGCTTCTTTCATAGCATCCTTCATTGCCTGTGCACCTCCGCGCGCATCTGGATGAGGAGCAGTGATATGACAGGCATCACAGGTAGAACCATAGCCACATACCTCGCCATAAATTTTTGCACCGCGTGCCTTTGCATGCCCATACTCTTCAAGAATAAGCGCAACAGCTCCTTCACCGATAACAAAGCCGCATCTGCGTTTATCAAAAGGCAGAGATGCCGCATCTGGATCTTCGGCTGTGGAGAGTGCCTGCATATTGACAAAGCCTGCGATAGCAGAAGGAACAATAGCAGCTTCAGCACCGCCGGTGATCACAGCATCAGCATAACCGTGACGAATAAGGCGCATTGCTTCACCGATGGCGTTGGAACCGGAAGCACACGCAGTAACGGCAGGCATGACAGATCCCCGGCAATCATGACGGATAGCAATCGTACCGGCTGCCATATTACCGATCATCATGGGCACAAATAAAGGAGAAACCCGACGCGGTCCTTTCTCTATCAGCTTTGTATGCTCTGTTTCAAAGGTGCTGATACCACCAATGCCTGAACCAAAGATAACTGCGAAGCGTTCTGGCTCAACATTGCCTTCAACACCGCTATCATCTACTGCCTGCTGTGCGGCTGCAACAGCAAACTGTGCATAGCGGTCAGTACGGAGCACCTCATTAACCTCCAGGTACTCCTTGGGATCAAAGCCCCTGACTTCAGCTCCCAGCTTTGCTTTGAATTTTTCTGTATTGAAAAGCGTAATGGATCCAATGCCGTTTTTACCGTTCTTCATATTCTCCCAGGTATCAGAAACACTGTTTCCCAAAGGGGTAATTGCACCGATACCGGTAACAACAACTCGTCTGTTTTCACTCATAGTTCTTTTCTCCTTACATAGCAATGCCTCCGTCGACACGGAGCACCTCGCCTGTTACATATTTTGCAGCTGTAAGATATGCAACTGCGTCTGCCACATCCTCTGGTTCACCCATCTTACCGAGTGGGATCATATCCAAAAGAGGATTGTCTGTCTGATTTCCTGTCATATCTGTTGCGATAAATCCGGGAGCAACCGCATTACAACGGATACCTTTTGGTGCAAGCTCCTTCGCTACAGACTTTGTAAGTCCGATCAGACCAGCCTTTGATGCGGAATAATTGCATTGTCCTGCATTGCCCATCATGCCAGAAACGGATGTGATATTGATAATACAGCCTTCACGTGCCCGGATGAACAGTCCGGCCATAT
>UQXS01000097.1 GCA_900545125.1 uncultured Ruminococcus sp. | reverse complement strand
TATTGCCTTAAATGTAGCCAAAAGTGTTATAAATTTGAAAAAATTTAGTAAAATTTGATAGTGACATAAACCGCAGTAAATGGTATAATAAAATAAGTATAGGCAGTACCGTACACAGTTCATGCCTATAATCTTAGAACTTGTTCTCAATACTAATAAAAGGACGTGTATCTTATGTCTCGTAATTATGATGTTATTATCGCAGGCTGCGGCGCAGCAGGTCTCTATGCGGCAATCAATCTTCCATCGCATCTTAACATTCTCATTCTCTGCAAACGTGATCTTGCTCTTTGCAACTCATCATTGGCTCAGGGCGGTATAGCAGGCGTTTATAATTCCCCATCCGACAGTATACAGTATCACCAGAACGATACAATGATAGCAGGCGGTTTCAAAAACAACGTTGACGCCGTTCATACTCTCGTCAGCGAGGCTGCACAGGATATAGACCGCATAATAAAGCTTGGCGTTGACTTCGACAAAAACCCTGACGGTTCATATCATCGCACCCTTGAGGGCGGACACAGTCACCACCGTATCTTCCACCACGCCGATTCCACCGGAAAAGAAATTGCTTCAAAGCTTCTTGCCTACGTCCAGACACTGGACAATGTGGAAATAATGGAAAATACCTTTATGTGCGAAGTAAAAAAGACTTCCACAGGCTATTCTGCTTTCCTGAAAATGCCGGACAATACTTATGAAACCTGTAATTGTCACTTTATGATACTGGCAACCGGAGGTATCGGAAGAGTTTATAAATACACAACAAATTCTGCAATCGCTACCGGAGACGGAATTACTTTCGCATATGAAATGGGAGCTAAAATCAAAAACCTCAGCTATGTTCAGTTCCATCCTACTGCTTTCAATAACAGGGAAACACGTGAATGCTTCCTTATCTCGGAAGCTGTACGAGGCGAGGGTGCATATCTTCTCAACTGCAAAAAAGAACGCTTTATGCACAACTACGATAAACGCCTTGAACTTGCACCGAGAGACGTTGTTTCTCACTCTATTATCATGGAATCAAAAAAGCAGAATTCAACGGAGTTCTTCCTTGATATAAGCTACAAGGACAGCGATTTTCTGAAAAAAAGATTTCCTATGATCTACAAAAATCTCCTTGAACAGGGCTACGACCTGACTAAAGAACCTATCCCGATCTATCCCTGCCAGCATTACCTTATGGGAGGCATCGACGTTGATATGAACTCCGAGACTACCCTGCCCAATCTTTTCGCCTGCGGAGAATGCTCTCACACCGGCGTTCACGGCAGCAACAGACTTGCAAGCAACTCTCTTCTTGAAGCTCTCGTATTTTCACGCCACGCCGCAGATACTATCGGAGCAAGGCTCGAAAATGCTCCGGATAATTTTGAAGAAGCTTCATTTGATGCACATATCGGCAGCCCGAACATTCCAAAGGGATACCGTACGGAAACCAGAAACATCATGCAGAAAGCACACTTCGTAATTCCGGATAAACAGGCAGCGGCAGAATATCTGAAACGCATTGAAGAAATGAGAAACGATCTTATAAACGGAAATTATCTTGTTGATGCAGATTATGTTCTTGCAAAATCAATAGTCACCGTTGCCTATATTATCCTCAAAGAAGTCACACAGTAAAGGAGAAAAATATGAAACTTCTGCAATGCTATATCGACAATATCATCACCACCGCCCTTACGGAGGATATAAACTACATTGATGCTGCTGCGGATAATCTTATCCCGGAAGATCACCGCAGTTCGGCTTATTACGTTGCCAAGGATACAGGAATTGTCTGCGGAATTGAAGTCGCAAAGCGTGTTTTTGAACTCGTGGGAGGAGACGTTGATTTTAAGATCCTGCTGAAAGACGGAACAAAGGTGAAAAAAGGCGATATTATCGCCGAACTGGAGGGAAGTACGCTCACTCTGCTCAAAGGAGAAAGAACTGCTCTGAATCTGCTCCAGCATATGTCCGGAATCGCTACCGCAACTAACAAATGTGTCGAGCTTGTAAGCGGAACAAGGGCATCCGTTACAGATACAAGAAAAACGCTTCCAGGTCTTCGTGCACTCCAGAAATACGCTGTAACTGTAGGCGGCGGAAAGAATCACAGATACAATCTGTCTGATGCCGCAATGCTCAAGGACAATCATATCGACGCTTACGGCGGAATTACTGCTGCAGTAGCGGCTCTCAGGGAAAAAATCGGACACACGGTCAAAATCGAGGTAGAAGTCAGAACCCTTGACGAACTGAAAGAAGCTCTTGAAACAAAGGTTGAAATAATCATGCTTGATAACATGAACTGCGAGGAAATGGCACAGGCTGTAAAAATCACCAACGGACGTGCTCTTTTAGAAGCGTCCGGAAATGTCACGGCTGAAAATATCCGTTCCGTTGCCGAAACCGGCGTCGATATAATTTCTCTGGGAGCGCTCACCCACTCTGTCAAGTGCTTTGATATTTCTATGAAAATAAGGAAATAATATTGCCCTTGACACAATGTATAAATTATGATATACTAATAATACTAATTCCCGATTAATAAATAAAAAAGCGAGGCAAAAACATGAAAATCACAAAAATCTCAGTGCTCTTTTGCTGTGCGGCAATGGCTGTTTCGGCTGTAGGCTGTAAAAAGAACGACTCCGGAAATTCATCTTCAGGCTCCGGTGATTATAATAATCCAGGTTATGACGATACAACCGCTGAAGCTCCGCAGCCAAAAACTCTGAATCCGAATAACGGCGAGAATCACGTAGACGCTGATCTGGAAGAAGAGGCTGATGCTAACGATACCTTATTCAAACTGAACTCTGTTTCTGAAACCGACGTTATTGAGGACGGAAATAAATATATCTATCTCAACGTCGAAATCACAAACAGTACTGATACGGATTACAGCCTCAGCTCGCTCAATAACTTCTATCTTCTCCACGATGGAAACATTATTGAAACCACAGATATTGTATCCATGTTCTACGCCAAAAATAATATAAAGAGTTTTTCTATAACTCAGGATCCCTTTAGCGTTCCTGCCCACGGAACTTTCTCCGGATATCTCTGCGGATTTGAAGTACCCGAAGATCTGAACGAATTCACTGTCGGATTCTATCCTACAAAAAATGACGAACTTGATAAAAGTTCTGTTATTGAAGTCAAAATATCTCCGGACGATATCCAGAAAATCAAAGAATAAAAACTTATTCAAAAGCAGTCTCATTTATGAGGCTGTTTTTTTGAAGCTGCATATGCGGTCAATATGTAAACAGCTCCGCCCGTAATCATTGACAAAAGAATCACCGTCATGCCGTGAAGCCGATGTCTCTCCGCCGCAGAAGCCGTCAGATATGCCGTTCCGCCGCACATTAGACCGGCATATAATATCCCCAGAAACGGTGGCATACAGATTATTACGCCGGATTCCCTCACAAAGGCTGCAAGAGAAACAGCGAGTATCACGCCATAACATATCGTAGTTGAAAGAGAAGCACCGTCAACTCCCATAAACGGAATAAGTGCAAGATTTCCCACAAGTTTCACAGCCGTTCCGAGAATCATTATTTTCAGAGGAAGCACTGATTTCCCGATTGCCTGAAGCATACTGAAAAGCGGAAACGATATGCAGAGAAAAACCATTCCCGGCATCATCAGCCTGAGCGAATTTATGCAGATTGCCACTTCGTCCGACTGATGAGGAAAAAGAAAACTCATTATCTCCGGAGCAAGAACCGCCAGCCCTGCCGCCGCCGGAACGGCTATTACAGCGGATGTAAGCAGCGCCTGAGACGAACTTTTTTCAAGTCCCTCACGGCTGCCGCTCTCCCAGTGATCGGTGATGCAGGTCAACGCTCCCTTACCGAGCATATTTGTAACCGAAGGTACAAGATTAAAAATAGTTATGGCTATACCGGCAAATGAACCGTATATAAAGTGCGGTATCTCCTCCTCGGCTATTCCTGCCGGAATCCTTGCCGATGTACCAAAATACGATATACAACCAATCACCGTCCACATATCAATAAGCGCTGTAAGATTTGTTACAAGAGCACTTATACCTATAGGCAGTGCAGTGGAAATCAGCTCGCGGGTAATTCGTCTGCCACTCATGACGGTATGATCTGTCACTTTCTCAGAATGTCTGAAAAGTCTCAGCACTGCAAAAAACAGAACTGCTCCAAAAGAAGAAAGAGTTACGCCCATTATTCCGGCTGCGGCAGCTATGGCACGAACATCAGTGATTCCGGGGAAAAATCTCATGACCGATTCGCTGTGGGAAGTGACATATCCGCAGAGCCACAATCCGCCCACTACTTTGACTATCCCCTCTGCTACCTGAGACAACGCTGTCGGATACATATTGCTCATTCCCTCGTAATATCCACGTTCTACTGCGGTTATACAGCCAAAAAACACAGCCGGAGAGATCATAGCAACCGCTGCGGTCGCCTGCGGACTGTTTACGGAATATACGCTGAACGGACGTGCAAGAAAAAAGGTCAGCAGACTTCCTGCCAATCCAGCGGCAGAAAATACCATAAGTGCGATACGGCGGACTTTTCTTGCATTTTCTGCCATTCCCAGAGCCATACTCTGTGCGGTCATACGTGCAACAGCCGATGAGACTCCCGTTACCGTAAGTGCATATACGGGCATGAACAGACTGTATGCACAGCTAAAATAGCTCATTCCTACACCGCCGAGAATATTTGTGAGAGGTATCTTGAAGAACGCTCCCATGATCTTGGCAGCAACAGCGGAGATCATTAATATCAACGATCCTTTTATAAAAGTTTGTTTTTTCATATATACTCCCTTTTCAACAACTTATCAGAGACAATAATTTCTGCGGTCAGCATTTTTTATAATAGAGCAGCAGCGTTTACTTTTTTATTGTGCTTGATAAATGGATTGCGTTTCTTGAATTCTTGTTAAATGGTGTTATTCTCTGTTTTGGCATTCTACACTAATCTTTTCAGATATCCTTTATGGATATCTGAGAAGATTAATACTGGGTTTCCAAAGGGGATGTACTCCCTTTTGGCAGGGGTTAAAGGGGGACAGAGTCCCCTTAATTAACAGCAAAAAAAGTAAATACAGTTGCCGTGTTTTTTTATAAAAATATATGTTGCAGATTTCAGAAATATGTGGTATAATAGTAATAGGCTGTTTTTTCAGATATTATTATGAAAGGTTGTATTTATATGGAATATAAATTTTCCAATAAAGTAAGTCATTTACAGGCTTCTGCTATCCGTGAAATACTTAAATACACTGTTGACCCGGAAGTAATCTCCTTTGCTGCCGGAAATCCTGCCCCTGAAGCTTTCCCGACAGAACGCATTGCAGAGATCTCCGCTGAACTGCTCAGGGATGATCCGATACTTGCTCTGCAATACAGCATTACCGAAGGCTACGGCCCGCTCAGGGAATTTCTCAAAGGCTGGATGACGGAAAAGGGATGTTTTCACTCCGAATTTGACGATCTTATCGTAACTTCCGGAGGTCAGCAGGCTAACGAACTTTCCTGCAAGGTTCTTCTTAATGAGGGCGACACGCTCCTTTGCGAATCTCCCAGCTTTATCGGCTCACTTAATGCATTCCGTTCCTACAACGTAAACCTTAAAGGCATCGAAATGGAGGACGACGGAATCAATCTTGAAAAACTTGAAGATACCCTGAAAAATGACAGGAATGTAAGAGTTCTGTATCTTATCCCCAACTTCCAGAATCCAACAGGACGTACCATGTCATTGGCAAAGAGAAAAGCTGTTTACGAGCTTGCCTGCAAATATGACTTTATCATCCTTGAGGACGATCCCTACGGAGAACTCCGGTTTGCCGGCGAGAACATTCCGACTATCAAAAGCCTTGATACCGAGGGACGTGTTATATACTCCAGCACATTCTCAAAGCTCATCTCACCCGGTTTCAGAACAGGTTTCGTATCTGCTCCTGCTCCGATCATACAGAAAATCGTTGTCTGCAAGCAGGTATCCGATGTTCATTCAAATATCTGGGCACAGGTCGTTTCGCACCGCTTCATGACCACCATCAACCGTGAGGAACATTTCAATAAGCTGCGCAGCATCTACAAAGAAAAAGCTGACCTTATGTGCGGATATATCGACAGCGGATTTTCCAAAAAAATCTCATACATCAGACCGGAGGGCGGACTCTTCATCTGGTGTACTCTTCCTGAAAACTGCGATATGGAATCTTTCTGCAAAAAAGCTGTCAGGGATTACAAGATCGCCGTTGTTCCCGGAAACTCATTCAGTATCAACGAAAATGACAAATGCAGTTCATTCCGTCTCAATTATTCGACGCCTACCAATGCGCAGATCGAAAAGGGAATGGAAATTCTTGCCGCTATGACAAGAGAAATGCTTGATTAAAACTATCAGAAAGGATAATTACTATGCCAAACAAAAATACCGGCAGATATTCTGTCACACAAAAATATCTTATGACCAGAGGACAAGCCATCAACTTCCCATCCGATGTTTTTAACATGAACCTCAAGAAAAACGATGTCTACGGCGTTGTGGTAGACATCCCGATGTCACCGCAGATACTTACAACCATGGTATGCTTCATCAACGGTGCGGCAAACCTCTACTTCAATAATGGCGGCGAGTATACCGGCGCAGCTCAGAAGTACAGAAATCTCGTTCAGGCTTCGCATACGCTCGTTGTGAACGCAGGACAGCTTCTCCCCAAATGCGAAAAAACAACCAAATTCGATCTTCCCACCAACAGAGCGAACAATGTTTTCCTCCTGACAAAGGGCGGAGTTTACAAAGCAGTGTTCCCTGCCGGACTTATTCCTGAAACAGAACCCGAAATGCGAACAATTTATGTACTCTACCAGCGTGTTCTCAGCGAGCTCAGAAATTGTCAGCTCAAAGATGCCGCAGCTTCCGGCATGAATCCTATAAAGTAATCTGATATTGGCGGAATTTAAGGAGAATTTTTTACTATGGAAAATAAAAAGCTGATTTTCAGCGGTATTCAGCCTACCGGCACATTTACTCTCGGAAACTACATTGGAGCTGTCAGAAACTGGGGACCGCTTCAGGACGAATATAACTGCATCTACTGCGTCGTTGATATGCACGCCATAACCGTAAGGCAAGATCCGGTAAAACTTCGTCAGGCTACTATGAACTCCTATGCCCTGCTTATGGCGTGCGGTATAGATCCGGAAAAGTCGATCCTATTTATCCAGAGTCACGTAAAAACACACGCTGAATTAAGCTGGATCCTCGGCTGTAATACACAGTTCGGTGAACTTTCACGCATGACGCAGTTCAAGGATAAAAGTCAGCGTCACCCCGACGATATAAACTCCGGACTTTTTACATATCCCGTGCTTATGGCTGCGGATATTCTGGCTTATAACGCCGATCTTGTTCCCGTTGGAGTAGATCAGAAACAACATCTGGAACTTGCAAGAAATATTGCTCAGCGTTTCAATCAGCGTTACGGCGACTTCTTTACGCTTCCGGAACCGTACATCCCCGAGGTAGGAGCTAAGGTAATGTCGCTTCAGGATCCGACAAAAAAGATGTCCAAATCTGACGAGAATCCCAATGCAGTAATACTTATTCTGGACGATAAGGATACTATTATCCGCAAGTTCAGGCGTGCCGTTACCGACAGCGACACTCAGGTATGCTACCGTGAGGGCAAGGACGGAATAAATAATCTGATGACTATATATTCAACCGTAACCGGCAAGGATTTCGCCTCTATTGAATCGGAATTTGCCGGAAAAGGCTACGGCGATTTCAAGCTTGCTGTAGGTGAAGCTGTTGCAGATCATCTTGAACCCGTCCGCACGGAATTTGCACGTCTTTCAAAAGATAAGGAATATCTGAAAAAATGCTATACCGAGGGTGCTGAAAAGGCTCTGAGATATTCCCAGAGAATCGTTTCAAAAGTTTACCGCAAAGTCGGCTTTGTTGACAAGGGATGAGACTTTTTGTATAACAAATTTATACCACATCCACAAATTTGACAAAATCACTTGCATTCCGACTTATTTTAATGTATTATTATATAGGCGTCAAGGCACGTCGGCGATGTGCTCAGCCTGTCTGGAGTTTTATTATGGTTGAATACAAACAAAAAACGAAATACAACATTGACGATCTCACAGAGATCGTAGGACTTCTTCGCAGTGAGGGCGGTTGTCCCTGGGATCGTGAGCAGACTCACGAATCAATCAGAAGCGACTTTATCGAAGAAACCTGCGAAGCTATCGAAGCTATTGATCTGAAAGATACCGAGCTTCTCCGTGAAGAACTTGGCGATGTCCTTTTGCAGGTCGTTTTCCATTGCAGGATAGAGGAAGAGAACAATTCCTTTAATTTCGATGATATATGCGACGGGATCTGCAAAAAGCTGATTGTTCGTCATCCGCACGTTTTCGGTGACGTTCTTGCCGATAACACCGACCAGGTGTTAAAAAACTGGGACGCCATCAAAATGGAAACAAAGGGTCAGACAACCTATGCCGATACTCTCAACAGCGTGGCGAAATCGCTTCCTGCCCTCATGAGAGCGCAGAAAGTCGGCAAGCGTGCTATGCGTGCCGGTATGGATTTCAGATGTGCTGAAGATGCAATAGCTTGTATCGCCAATGAAAAGAAAGAACTGGACATGGCTGTTGCTTCCGGTGACAAGGCAAATATCGAAGAAGAACTGGGTGATCTGCTCTTTTCCTGCGTAAATGCTGCACGTCATCTTGGCGTTGATGCAGAGCTTGCATTGAAAGCCGCAACAGATAAATTTATCAAACGGTTTACTGTTACCGAAAAACTCGTTGCCGAGGAAGGACTCGACATGAACAAGCTTGATATCGAAAAGCTTGACATTTACTGGGACAAGGCGAAAAATCAGCTTTGACCGCTGCAAAAAAATTGGAGGAATTTAAAATGACAAAAGCAGAACTTATTAATTCTATCGCAGATAAAGCAAACTGCACAAAAAAAGATGCC
>UQXS01000096.1 GCA_900545125.1 uncultured Ruminococcus sp. | reverse complement strand
TACATTATCAATAGAAATGGTATGAAGCATCTTCGCTTTCACGATCTGCGTCACTCATGTGCAAGCCTTTTGCTCGCAAACGATATTCCTATGAAAGCTATTCAGGAGTGGCTCGGACACTCAAATTTTTCGATTACAGCGAACCTTTATAGCCATCTGGAATATAACGCTAAGGTTACTTCGGCTGAAACGATTGCAAGAGTTCTCGGCGGTGAAAACGGTAAGAAGTCGGATAACATTAAAATGAAAAATGATCCGCCTGTGGACACTGGTGAATCATTTGTATCAATATTATAAAATATAATGCACAAAAAACGGAAGCAAGAAAAAGAAAATGAAAAATGAATGGTTTTGGTAGAAATTTTGGTAGAAAATCAGGCATTGCCTTAATTATATTGTCTACCAAAGACTTTATAAACCTTCGGATTTACCGTGAATAGCACAAATTCTAATGCAGTGAGTTAATATAATGTAATTGACCTTTTCGGTATTATATGCTATAATTCATATATGGATTTGTGTAAATTGAACAGTGCGAAAACAACACTGTCAATGTTTCATATGAGGGGAGATAAAATAATGGTACTACGCAAAAAGTTATTTGTGCAAGACTGCTGTCATCGATCAATTCCAAATATGGATACGAACTTGAAACAGACGAAAGCACGATAAGTAAGCTAATGACATGCAAAGTCGGATTATCTCCGTAAGAAATCGTAAATGTGATACCTGTTGTTGACTTTGAAGGTGTAAAGTGCAGCATTTTAGCGGAAATAACACCGCTTTTAAATAGGAATACACTTCCATGTGGTCTTGTTGCATTGAAATACATCATCGATCAGGACGAAAACATTGATTCCAATTCATTTATCGGAAACAGAACAGTAAGTGAAATTACTCAGCCTACAAATGTTGACATTGCTGATTGCATCACAAACCTCTTATACTACACTGTTTTGGGAATTCACAACACTAAGGGTGCATCTACTATCAAATTTGTTACAAAAGAATATGTAAATAGATTTCAATCGCAGGCGAAGTCTGTAAACTTTATTAAGGATAGTGGAAGTGCGCCTGCCAAACTTTCAAAAACGCTTATAAACAGCAATTTCAATGATGTTTTTACAAAAGTCAGAAGCAAAGCTGCATTGGAACTGAGCAACAGAAGCGGAATAGAAATGTACTATCTTGATATAGCTGAATCCTGTTTTGATTACTGTGAACTCAGCGACTATCTTCTAAGCTGCGTTGGTCGGTATGTCTACTCCCGTACAGAGGTTCAGCGGTTGATTGATAAATATAATAAAACGGATTCTATTTGTCTGAGGGCTGTTAAAGCAATGAATAAAAACGGAAATGCTGACGAAAAAGGCTCCGGAAACGAACTGGGTGATATGTTGATTTATTCTTTTTTGGAAGAAGTACTGAACGCACCGAAAATACTCAGTAAAGTTGAAATTCGTGGCAAACAAAGCAAAAGTGATGGTATTCATTTATTAAAGTATGATGAGGGCGGTCAGACTAAATATCAATTGATATTTGGAACATCAAGTATCCACGAAAGCATCTATGATGCATTGGACGAAGTGTTTGAAGTGTTACTCCAGATAAAAAGCGGAAACAAGGACGAACGTGATACAGTTGACACCGCACTTTGCAGCAATACATTTGATGAATCTACAACAGAATTATTTTCGTGATGACACCGGAAAGAATGATGTATCAGCTGATTGAATATCCCGATATTCCAGTGCATTATGTTTTTATTGATGAGGCACAGAATATTTCAAAAAGGGACGGCAGAAGTGCGTATTATTATCAGATTGCAAATATGCTGATGCAGAAAGAAACACAGCCGCATATTATTTTTGCATCACCCAATATTCCAAACCCAGACGTTTATCTTAACGTAGCTGCTACAAATACAGAAACAAAAAGTCTGTCATCAATGTTCACTCCGGTCAGCCAGGAAAAGTTTCTGATTGATATGAACAGCGGTACATACGGCTATTACAATCCGTTGTCTGTACAATTAAAAACAATCGGAATATTTCCGGAAATGTCACTCAGCATGATTGTAAATCAATTCGGTGCAGGCAAGCGGAATCTTGTTTACTGCAATTTTAAGTCTGCTGTTGTTTCTTCAGCAATGAAATATTCAAAATTATTAAAGCCTGTAAATGATACGGAACTGATTGAATTTGCACAGGAAATCCGAGAACAGATTCATACAGATTACTATCTTGCATATGCAGTTGAACGTGGTGTTGCGTTTCACGTCGGCTATATTCCACCAAATATCCGTATCCGCATTGAAGAACTGTTCCGAAAGGAAAATGGCGGTATCAACGTGATTTTCTGTACCAGTACCTTACTTGAAGGTGTGAATATGCCTGCTGATAATCTGTTTATTACTGATTACAGAAATGGTTACAGCCCTCTGTCCGATGTGGAATTCCGCAATCTGACGGGACATGTCGGCAGACTACAGTACAGCCTTTACGGAAATGTATTTCTGATTTGCATGAAAGATGAGGATATTTCTCTTCAGAGCTATGTTGAACTGCTGTCTCCCGAAAAAGTCAAAGCGATCAAAGAAACCTTTGCCTCTCGTGATAACGAGCCGGATGATGATATTAATGTATCTCTTGACCAGATAGACAGACTGAATGAAGCAATAAAGAACGGTCTGCGTTATCCTCAAATCAGGCAGTATCCGGGAGAGGATGAAGATACATATCACATTGAATACAGCGATGTACTGAATTTTCTGAACCATATGTATGAAATTTTTGATTGGGGAAACTACGAACCTAAGACGCTCGGGAAAAAGAATCCATTAACATTTTATGCTATACTTCTCCTTCAATGGTTGAGCGGAAATGGAATGCGGTATATTATTGCACAGACCATAGAGCAATATCAGATAAAAAAGAAGAGGCTATATTTCAACAAAACGGACAGACCTATTTATAATGGCTTGGTCAGACGCATAAATAAGATAATCGAAGAATCCTTTGAAAATTTCAACAAAATTATTGATTTCCAGCTAAAAAATTACTTCAAGCGTTTTTCGGACGAGATTAAAAGGCAGTTTGGCGTTGAGTCATTCTCTAACGACTGGTATGAATTCATTGAGTATGGGACTCGAAACAGATACAGAATTCAGTTGCAAAAAGACGGCTTTTCTTTTGAGACAGCGTTATATTTATACGTTAACAGAGGTTTGTATCTTGCTAAAAGGAATGGCGAGTTGAAAGTCAAAATTAGCGTTTTGAACTGTCAAAAAATCAGTGTAAAAAGAGAAGCGGATATTGTTTTCAATAATATGTCGGAGTTGTTTATCCGCTAATCGGTAAAACCTGACGAAAACATTATATTTCCAGTTTCCGGATAAGATGAAGATATGCTTGACAGATGAACTCGTGATAGAATGTGAGAAATGGCGTAAACTGAGATATGAGAGGTAATTATTCCTCTGTAGAAGATAGGAGGAATCGTGATGAAACCGAAAAGCAATCAGGGCAGAGAATACTTTGCTGTGATAGATACCGAAACCACTTGGAACGATGAAGTGATGTCGATTGGCATTGTGATAGCCGATTTGGTTTCCTTCGCACCAGTAGATAAAAAATATTATATCCTTACTCCAGAATGTAATTTGGGTGGAATGTATTCTTATGTCATGCTTGTGAAAGGAATCAAAGTTGACTTAAAAAGCTCCCGTCTTGCTGTGCTGAAGAACCTTATAGACACATTACAAGCTTATCATGTTAAATCCATATTCGCCTATAATGCTTCATTCGATTATAAGCACTTGCCAGAACTGCAAAAATACATGTGGTTTGACATCATGAAACTTGCGGCATATAAGCAGTATAATAAGAAAATCCCAGAAACTGCTGAATGCTGTGGTACAGGAAGACTGAAGCAAAATTACGGTGTCGAACCTATTATGCGAATGCTTTCGGGCAACTGTGGATACTGCGAAGTTCATAACGCAATATGTGATGCTGTTGATGAACTGAAAATTATAAAATTTCTTGGACATGCAATAGAAAAATACAACTGTGCTCAGATCAATCCAGTGAAAAATCAATGTCGAAACGCACATCAGAGCTAAGAATGGTTCACAAGCCTCAAACACCTTTGGAAATTGAACCATGTGAAATCGAAGAAAGCATTAAAAAGCGTATTATAGCAGACTGTAAGTATGCAGTAGGAAATGGAATCAAACACAAGGCATTTGGATACGGTATTATCCGAAATATTGAAGTAATAAATGAGGAAATCCTGTTACTTATTGTCAAGTATGAGACGGTAGGTGTCAGCCGGCATTTGCTTCCTGACGATGAACATGATATTACACTCATAAACAAATAGCTCATCTAAAGGAGTGTTGATAATATGAACCCAATTCATCTGTCAGATGAACAGCAGCATTTCGTGAATCAAGCTTTAAAAGGAAATAATATCCTTGTGAATGCTTGCATCGGCAGCGGAAAAACGACGGCGATCCAGTTGCTTTGCAACAAGCTTCCCAAAAGCAAAAGAATCCTGTATCTTACATATAATAAGCTGCTAAAGCTTGATGCACAAACAAAAATCAAAAACCCGAATGTCAAGGTACAGAATTATCATGGAATTGCGTGGTATTATCTGCACAAAATCAATATATCGACTGGTGTAGGTGATCTGATTACTCGTTTTAATGAAGTGAAGCCTCCGATTGACTATTATGATGTGCTGATTATAGATGAATATCAAGATATCGAGACAGAACTTTCGTTCCTTCTGGAATACATTAAGTCTACCAATCCCGGAATGCAAATCATCGCAGTTGGTGATATGCAGCAGAAAATATATGACAAAACAAATCTGAATGTTTCGGAATTTATCAATCAGTTCCTTGGCGAGCACCTGGAACTTGAATTCACGCAGTGTTTCAGACTTTCTGCCACTTTAGCAGAAACACTCGGCAGAATATGGTGTAAGAAAATCAAAGGAGTCAATTCCGATTGTATTGTTGAAGAAATGAACATGACTCAGATCGTTGACTTTCTGTCAACACAAAGGCCGCAGGACATTCTTTGTCTCGGCTCAAGAAACGGCGACCTGTCAAAAACGCTGAACACGCTTGAACAGGAACACTCGTCTGCTTTTAATAAACGAACTGTTTATGCCAGTATTTCTGACAATGACTCTATCAGTTCGGCTCAGCCTACTCCGGATACTGCGATATTTACTACATTTGACAGCAGCAAAGGGCTTGAGAGAAAAGTTTGTGTCATATTCGATTATACAGAGAGCTATTGGCAAGTCCGCATTTCAAAGTCACAGCAATCTTACGAAATACTGAGAAATATCTTCTGTGTTGCGGCAAGTCGGGGAAAGTCAAGAATCATCTTTGTAAATAGTGGGGAAAAGATGTTGTCAGAAGCAACTCTTTCAACAAGGGTTGATGCAAATCAGAACCTGTCTGATGTTGATATTTCTTCCATGTTCGATTTTAAATATCGTGAAGATATAGAGACATGCTTTTCTTTGCTGAAGGTTGAATCTATTGCAGAAAAAGATCACAGCGTAATTGAAGTTAAAAGTACTGATGGGATGATTGACCTGTCGCCTTGTATCGGTATTTACCAGGAAGCCATGTTTTTTGATACCTACGAGATCGATAAAGCAATCGAAATGTATATCTCACTCCACGATAACAAGAAAACATTATGGACAGACAAAGTTAAAAAAACAAGTCTTGAACAAAAAATACTGTTCTTGGTATCCTTGGAAACAAATCAAGACCGCTACAGAACACAGGTGGAGCTACCATTTGTAAATGAAAAAGCGGCTAATCAAATTGCGGATCGTTTATTCACGAGACTTCAGCATAATGAAAACGCGCAGGTAGGCTGTCGTATACCATTTTCAGATAAGAATGGTGGTAACAAGCTGTTCGTAGCTGGCGGTTTTGCTGACGTTGTGAAAGACGGCATCGTATATGAGCTTAAATTTGTATCTGAACTGTCTCACGAGCATTTTCTTCAGTGTGCCTGTTATATTGTTGCTCTGGGTCTTGAAAAGGGAATTCTTTGGAACACTCGTGATAATACTGCTTACGAGGTCAGTGTTCCCGATAAGAAGAAATTTCTTGATGCGGTGGCGAATGCTATTACCAAGAATAAGATTACAGCTTATTATGAACCATCTGCGGTTAGATCAAATCCGATGATCGTTCGGTCAGAACAGCGAATAACTGAAACTGCTATAAAGCAAGTGTATTCGCCTAAATCAAAGAAAGATCCGAAGCAGGAACGGTATGAGATTGGATATGAAGATGTAAAAGACCTTTTTACACAGCAGACTTCCATAATTCGTGACCGCTATAAGAATCGATGGGTGAAGTGCGAAAGGTGCAGTTCAATCAAACAGGATGTGGAGTTTGCTTCATATGGCGGACAAGACCATGTCAATCTTGGCGTTTGCAGAGAATGTAGCCGAAAGTCATAAATGCAATCTCCTTTGTACAAATGCAGATGTTGAAATCGCAGAAGAGAAACTCAAAGGGGAGCATGTATATCGATTCTTGCAAGGTGCTGAGTCAGGTTATTTCGACGTCATTGCACATCCTGATCGCATTTTCCGCAGATGCTCTGTGTGGAATACGGATATGGAAGCTGTATCGAATGAAATCATACAGACTGCGATCAAGGCGGATATTCCGTTGGAGATGAATATCTCATCTGTGGAAAGTCCGATTAATTACAAGCGTGAATTCTGGTGCCTTGTACCAAACACAGCAAAACGGGTTATTGGCTTTGATGCTCACTCTTTGTATGAAATGGAATTGAGATATAATAGTGTCACCGAGCGATTAAAGAAATTTGAAGAATGAGGGAGAGTAAATAATGTCTACAGAACCTATCATCGACCGCGATACCTATCACTCCATAAAGAAGATGTCACGCGAGGAGCTTCAAGGATTTCTTATGCGTTATGCAGAAAATCTGACGAAGGACAGTCCTGTCATTGAATTGCAGAAACTGGAGCAGGACATCAAGTTCATAAAGGGTATCGGTGAAAAACGTGCTGAAGAAATAATGAATATCATTGAAAAGCATCTGGGGGGTGACAAATGAAAGTAAAACTTGAAACAATAATAGAAGCTATCGAAATGGTTGATGATACGTCGAAAGGATTTCTGAACATAGATAATATGGAAATCGTGTGGTTGAATGATTATTTTGACAGCGAAGAAAATGAAAAGATTTCAGCGGAAATTGACAATCATTTTAACCATTATCTGTGCCTGCCCACACAATGGGACATACATGAATATAGTATTATGGAGGACTTTATTGATTCCCTTGAAGATACTCATATTCAAAATCAGCTGTACAGAGCAATCAATGGCAGAGGCGCTTTTCGCCGATTTAAGGATACTGTTTATTACTTGGACATCGAAAAAGAATGGTTTCAATATCGGGATAAAGCGATAGCGGATATTGCACGCCGCTGGTGCAAAGAAAATAAAATAGACTGCGAGGAATGATAGTATGCTGCTGACTTATTCAAATGATATGCAGAAGGCTATGGAAATTAAGGCAGAAACTGCCAAAGAGACGGATAAATCCAATACCTGGTTTGTTCATACACTGAAAATCAATCGCCGGAACTGCGTGATTTTTATGAACACGGCAACGCGATTTTCAATGATTCTCTGGGGATTAAAAGCTGCTGATTACAAGAAAATAGATTTCAATGAGCATCTTGGAAATCTGCTTCGGGGATATTATGTCAATTCTGATATTATTCAGGCGTATCTCTCTGACTGCGGAGATATTACAGTTGCTAAGAACAGCGACCGTTATGCAACAGCACGGCTTAATCGGAATGTAATGGAACTGAAATATATTCAGGATAGCTTTGACAGAGAAAATATATTGCAGATTGATGCATCAAAATGGCTGAATAACAGACTTTTCAGCGTTGACAGAAAATACAAGTATCCGGCGGAAGTTTTTTTTGAAATGCTGAAAAGCAGATATAACGTTCCATTTTACAACATTGATATGCTCCGGCTGAAAATAACGCTTGACTATCCTGACTTTGAGATCAGCAGGGAAATTTTTCTGCCTGCAAATATGAATTTCTTGGGGCTTCATGCAGCAATACAGAGCTGTTTCAATTGGCAGAACTGCCATCTTTATGAGTTCATCGCATATAACGAAAGCGGCGAACCGGTGATGAGAATAAAATCCGAGTATGAAGATGACGAATTTGGTGATATTCCTACAATGAACGATACAGAGTGCAGTGTATATAAGATGTTATGCAAATATTCTGAAATATGGTATATCTACGATATGGGCGATTACTGGCAGCATAAAATCGAACTGCTTGAAGTCACTGAGGAGCATGAAAACGTCGAGCCGACTTGTCTGAAAGTCACAGGGAAAGCGCCGCCGGAAGATTGCGGCGGTATCGTCGGTTATCAGGAACTGCTGGAGCAGATTGCAAATGGCGACAAGGAAATGATCGAGTGGGCGGAAGAAATGAAATGGGATGAGCAAAGTGCAGATGAAATAAGCAGGAAATTGAAATGGGAATTCAGATGATTATTTGATTTTACCTTGAAAGTATAAGTTTCAAATATAGGACTCAAATATTCCATGCAAAATTTTTATGTCATATAAAGGCAACCTCTGAAAACCTCTTTTGACAAAAATCAGCTATGCGCAAAATTTGCCGCGTCAAGCCCTCTCGGAGTGCGTCAGCACGCCTTCAAGGACTTTCCTTGCAACTTCCGCACCTATCTGATTTTTACTTAACCAAACAGGTTTTCAGAGGTTGCCTAAATTGAAAATAATCCTCAGAATTTCTTGCATTTTCACGGCATTTATGTTATACTAAAAGTAGAGGTTGAACTGTAAAAATAGAAAAGATGCGTTTTTTATTAATTGCAAAAGCACTATCCACAACTTAAGCACAACAAAATAATACACAAAACCGCAATCTAAATTT
>UQXS01000095.1 GCA_900545125.1 uncultured Ruminococcus sp. | reverse complement strand
CGGCGGTCAGAAGCAAAGGCTTTCTATCGCCCGTGCGCTTGTAGGAAAGCCGGATATCGTCATTCTTGATGATTCTGCCAGTGCTCTTGACTATGCTACCGATCTTGCTCTGAGAAAATCGCTTAAAACCGATCTTGAGGGCACGACAGTCATTATGATTTCTCAGCGGACTACTTCGCTTAAAGAGGCAGATCTTATTCTTGTAATGGATGATGGTGAAATCGTTGGAATGGGAACTCATGACGAATTGCTTAATAATTGCAGTGTCTATATGGAAATTTATCAGTCGCAGATAAGTGAAAAGGAGGGTGAGGGAAATGTTTAAAACGCTCCGTAGAGTAGCCTCCTACGCCCGTCCATATATGATATATTTCGTTCTGACGATTATTTTTGCCGCCGCAGGAGTTGCGCTTTCGCTTTCCGTTCCGGTTTTCATAGGCGAAGCCGTCGATATGTGCATCGGAAAAAAACTTGTAGACTTCGACAATCTGAAAAAGCTGACTCTCATTCTTGCCGCAATAGTTATCCTGAGCGGATTTTTTCAGTGGCTTATGAGTTTATACACTAATAAACTTGCTTTTTTTACAGTCCGTGATCTTCGTGCGGATATCTTCAACAAGCTTGAACGTGTTCCTATAAAATACATCGACAGTCACACCAAGGGAGAACTTACAAGCCGTGTAATAAATGATATCGAAATCGTTTCGGACGGACTTTTACAGGGATTTACACAGTTTTTCAGCGGTATCATTACTATTGTCGGCACACTGATCTTCATGATGACGATCAATGTAAAAATCGCTCTTGTGGTAGTATTACTCACACCGCTGTCATTTATCGCAGCTTCAAAGATCACCAAGGCTTCTCACGATTCCTACGTAAAGCAATCAAAGCTGCGCGGGGATATGGTGGCTCTCGCCGAAGAAATGGCAGGCAACCAGAAGATCGTCAAAGCTTTCGTTTACGGCAGCCGTGCCGAAACACGCTTTGAAGAAATCAACAGCAGCTACGGAAAAATCGGTACAAAAGCAACATTTTTCAGTTCGATGACAAATCCAACTACACGCTTTGTAAACGGACTTATCTATGCCGCAGTCGGACTTCTCGGCGCTCTCGGTGCTGTAGGCTCGGCTTCGTTCGTTGGGAGAATGTCTGTAGGAAAACTGTCAAGCTTTCTTGCATATGCAAATCAGTATACAAAGCCTTTTAACGAAATATCCGGTGTTTTTGCAGAGCTTCAGAACGCTGTCGCTTCTGCACAGAGAATTTTTGATGTTCTGGATGAAGAAGAAATCCCGGACGATTCCCACAAGGAGATTCTTTCGGATTGCACCGGAGAACTTAAATTTACCAACGTTAAATTCTCCTACTCTCCCGAAACGGAACTTATCAGAAATTTCAGCCTTGATGTCCGTTCCGGCGAGCGTGTGGCTATTGTAGGTCCGACAGGATGCGGAAAATCAACTATCATTAATCTGCTGCTGAGATTTTACGATATCAACGGCGGAAAAATTGAAATATCCGGAAAAAACATCTCCGATATCACCCGTGACAGCCTGCGCAGCAGCTTTGGCATGGTTTTGCAGGAAACATGGGTGTTCACCGGAACAGTTGCGGAAAATATCGCTTACGGTGCTCCTGATTCTACACGTGAACAAATTATTGAAGCGGCAAAATCCGTATATGCCCACAGCTTTATAAAGCGGCTGCCGAACGGCTATGATACCGTGATAAGCGAAAACAGCGGACTTTCTCAGGGACAGAAGCAGCTTATATGCATCGCAAGAATAATGCTTATGAATCCGCCTATGCTCATTCTGGATGAAGCTACAAGCTCTATTGACCTGCGCACGGAACAGCGTATCCAGAAAGCTTTTTCAAAACTCATGGAGGGCAGAACCAGCTTTATCATTGCTCACCGTCTGTCGACCATAAAGAATTCAGATACTATTCTTGTAATGAAACAGGGAAAAATTATCGAACAAGGAAATCACAATCAGCTTATGTCCAACGGCGGATTTTATTCCGAACTCTACAACAGTCAATTTGCATCATAAAAAACACCAGCATATTATACCGTTATCTGAATTAAGCGGTATGGTATGCTGGTGTGTTTTTTATTCTGAAAATCGTCCCTGCCATGTATCAAGCTCCGACATACGCTTGTCAATTCCGCCCAGAACCGATATTTTATTGGCTGACCACACAGGTGCAATGAGCTTTGATTTATCGCCGTCACCCGTTATGCGTTCGATAACTGTTTCCGGCGGCAGGACTTCCAACTGGCGAACGATTATATCTATATACTGTTCCCTCGTAAGCAGTTCAAAAGGATTTTCTTCATACATCCGTGCAAGCTGCGTTCCCCTGATAACATGGAGCATTTGCAGCTTTATGCCGTCAGTATGAAGTCTCGCAGCCTCCCCTGCGCTTTCGATCATCATTTCCGGCGATTCACCGGGCAAACCGTTTATCAGATGAATACAAAGACGGATTCCACGCTCTTTCAATGCAAGACAGCCCTTTACAAATTCACGATGAGTGCAGCAGCGATTTATCCGGCTTATGGTCGGTTCATGCATTGTCTGCATTCCAAGTTCAACTGTCAGTTTGGTCATGCCGTTTATTTCGGATAACAAATCAAGAACCTCATCGGAAAGACAATCGGCACGTGTTCCTATTGATATTCCGACGGTATATGGAAAAGACAACGCTTCCATATACAGTTTCCTGAGAGTATCAACAGAAGCATATGTATTTGTATTTGCCTGAAAATAGGCAATTATCGGAGAATCAGAACCATACTTTGCGGCGATTCTTTTATGTTCTGCTTCAAGCTGCTTTGTGACGCTCAGACCGTGAACGGTAAAATATCCGCTGCCGCCGTCGCAGAAAATACAGCCTCCCCTGCCATTTGTTCCGTCAATGTTCGGACAGGAAAAACCACATTCCAGAACAGCCTTGAATATCTTTCTGCCGAAACGCTGCAAATTGCTGTAGTGAAGCGTATGATATCGCTTGTTGTCTGTAGAATACGGAAAAGGATTGTTTTTCATCAATTGTCACCTGCTGTGGATAATTTCCTGCACTGTTGTATCTTATAGATAAATGTCAGTATGAGCGTGAATAATTCCGATGCCGGAAAAGCAAGCCATACACCGTATATCCCGAATATACGAGACAAAACGAACGCAAAGAAAACAATGGCAGCAATGCCTCTTGATACGGATATTACAAAACACTCTTTAGCACAGCCTGTTGCACTGAAAAATCCGGATCTTACAATATTCCATGCTGCAAGCGGAAATCCGATACTGTAAAGCCTCAGACCTGTTACTGCAAGTTCCGCCATTTTCTGGGAATTCTCACTATTAAATACTCCGACTATCTGTTCAGCCCATATCCACAGCGACACCGTCAGCAAAACCGAAAGAATAATGCCGATTTGAAGTGAATTCCTCTGTATACGCCTTTTTGCATCTTTGTCTCCGCATCCCTCTGCTTCGCTTGCCATAGGCTGCAATCCCTGTGATATCCCGTTGAATACGGCAATTCCTACAAGTGCTATATTTGCAACTGCTCCGTAAGCGGCAACAGCGATATTTCCGACAATATCAAGCAGAATAAAGTTAAACGCCAGACTTGTCACTGCGTTTGAAATCTCACCGATAAATCCCACAACACCAAGTGAACAGGACAATGCCAATATCCGAAAAGAAGGCAGACTTTTAACCAATCGTATATTGTTTTTGCCGGACAGAAAATGCGTCAGGCATACGAGCATACTTACTACAGGCGAAATTCCGGTTGCCAGAGCTGCACCTGTGATTCCCATGCCCATAGGAAACATGAAAACATAGTCGAAAATTATATTGAACATACTGCTTGACAGGGTAGCTGCCATAGCAGTTCCGGGAGCTCCGTCGTTTCTCGTGAACGCAGTAAAGGTATAATTCAGCATGAAAAACGGCGCAAACAGCAGAACTATTCTGATATATGGCAGACCTACTGATAAAATTTTATCATCCGCTCCCATAAGTCTCAGCACAAGCTCCGGACACAAAATTCCAAGAATGACGAAAATCAGACTTATCAGCAGTGTCCAGAATATCGAATTAAAGAAAAAAGATTCAGTATCTTTCCTTGACATCAGCTTGCCGAGACTGTACCGTGTCGCCGAGCCTGTGCCTATCATTGAACCTATAGCAAACATGATTCCGTAAACCGGAAGTGCCAGATTCAGCGCAGTTATACCGTTTGTTCCGGCTGCTCTGGACACAAAAAAAGTATCTGCCAGAATATAGCAGGAAATTCCTATCATTGCAAGTATATTTGGTATCAGATACCTGCGTAATTTCTTTTCTGTCATCATACTATTCCTCCTGCTTCTATTATAGTTGATATCTCACATATTGTCAAGCTTGACAACCTATGGAATATATGCTATAATTAAACGATTATTAAATTAAGGTAACCTCTAAAACCCTGTTTCGGCAAGAAAAAACAGATAGGTTCGGCAGTTGCAAGGAAGTAGTCTCAGCTGTTGCTTCGGTCGGTGCTTCTGCTTCGCAGAGGTTGCCACTGGCAACACGCACCCTTCGAGGGCTTTCCTTTCAACTGCCGCACCTATCTGATTTTTGTTTAACCAAACAGGTTTTTAGAGATTGCCATATATTTCAGGGATTAGTATTAGTTCAGCAGGCATAAACCGACTGAACCCCGTCTGTATCCGATCAGCGGATCTGTTCCTTAACCTTAGCAGCTTTACCCACTCTGTCTCTGAGGTAATAAAGCTTAGCTCTGCGAACTTTACCGTGTCTTACGACCTCTACCTTGTCAACAACAGGAGAGTGAAGAGGGAATACTCTTTCGATTCCGCATCCGTGTGCAACACGTCTTACGGTAAATGTCTCGCTGATTCCGCCGTGCTTCTTAGCGATAACAGTTCCTTCAAATACCTGGATACGGCTCTTGTCGCCTTCCTTGATCTGTACGTGAACCTTTACAGTATCACCAATGTTGAACTGCGGAACGTTTTCCTTCATGCTTGACTCGCTGATTAATTTGAGTGCATCCATTTTAATTTCCTCCTAAAATTTCCGGACATTCTTACCCGTTCCGCAAAAACCTTTCAGCATTGGGCATCTGCGGAAAAATGCAAATACGCATAAATAAACGATGTACGGATTGCTCCGTATATTCAGGCAGCGGACTGTCCGATTTAATGTCTTTCGGCATTAACCCTCATCTGTACGCACAAAACGCCAGACGGATTTCAAATGCTTTTATATCATACCACATTTCAGAAAAAAATGCAAGTGTTTTTATGAAAAAATTTCATTATTTTTGCAAAGAATTCCTGTTCTGCGTATCCTTTCTGCCGAAAAAGGCTGTGATCCGGCATTTTTCAGGGCATCCAGAAAAAGCGTGGGATTATAATTTGTCTGTGTTCCGGCAGGCAGCCGCATGATTATCTCCAGCAATTCCCCGTTTTTATCGCACCTGACGATTTCCGTTTCAGGTTTTATATCAACCTGTTTAAATCCTCTTTTGGTCTTTTTTTCAACAAGTATCTCATCCGAATTCATAAGCGACATTACATCGGCAAGAAGTTTTTCCGTATCTTCCGACGCCAGTGAAACAGCATACTCGGCTTTAGCGATCTCCGTTATCTTCAGCCGCTGCGGCTTTACCGAAACGATACCCATATCTTTCGGCATGACCCTGTTGAGCCGGTCTCTTATTTCATCCATCGACATAGAATCATCGGTTATATTGAAGTCGAGGATCTCGCAGCTGCTCTCGAATCCCAGTGACAAAGCAAGCGCAAAAGAATAATAGGGATGCGGATTGAATCCCTCCGTATACCACACCGGAAGTCCGGAACGGCGGAAGATCCTTAACATACATCTGTTGAGATCAAGGTGGGAAATATATTTTGCACGTCCCTTTTTTTCAAAAACAGCTCTGACTCTATTCAAAACATTTTCCTCCTGTTCTTGCCGTTACGCCGCATCCGGAACATTTCAGGCGGCAATTAGGTGTGGTTATCGCCTTATGAGCCGTCTTATTCTCACGAATGAAAAATTCTTTAGAAACATAGTAGTCAAGGTGATCCCAAGGCAGTATTTCGTCATATTCAAAGCGTCTGTTGGCATAAAATGCCGGATCAATACCGCATTCTTCAAAAGCTTCAAGCCACTTGTCAAACTGAAAATACTCATCCCAGCTGTCAAATTTACAGCCTTTTTTCCACGCTGCATATATCGCTTTGCACAGCCTGCGGTCACCCTTTGCAAGTATCACTTCCAGCATACTTACATCGGGGTTGTGATAGCTCACTTTTATTTTCTTTGTTCTGACGGAATCCATGAGAAGCTTTTGCTTATGTTCGATCATCTCACGTGTATCCTGCGGCTCGAACTGAAACGGCGTAAAAGGCTTCGGAACGAATGTTGCTACACTGATAGAGATCTGTACACCCTTTCCTTTCGGGCGATTCTCAATGCTGTAGAACAGATCAACAATACGCTGTGCCAGATCTGCGATGCCACGTATATCGTCGTCAGTCTCCGTCGGCAGACCCATCATGAAATAAAGCTTTACTGCGGAATATCCGCCCTCAAAAGCGATACGGCAGGTATTCATTATCTCTTCTTCGCTGACATTTTTATTGATAACGTCACGCAGTCTCTGCGTACCGCCCTCGGCAGCAAATGTCAGACCGCTTTTGCGCACTTTCTTGATCTTCTCCAGCAGCGATTCCGAGAAATTATCCACACGAAGCGACGGAAGTGAAAGATTTATCCTTTCCTCAGCCGTATAGTCTATAAGCTTTGAAAGCATCTCGTCTATCTGCTTATGGTCGCTGGTGCTGAGAGAAACCAGAGAGACCTCGTCATATCCGGTATTTTCACACAAAGCCTTTGTTTCACGGCATATTGTATCGGGATTTTTCTCACGGAACGGACGATAGATGAATCCAGCCTGACAAAAACGGCAGCCACGTATGCATCCTCGCAGAACTTCAACAGAAGCACGGTCGTGAACTATCTCCGTAAACGGAAGAACAAAATTATCAGGATAGTATACCTTGTCAAAGTCCTTTATGATACGTTTTCTGATGACCGGCGGTGCTCCGTTCAGAGGCGTTACTCCGGCAATAGTTCCGTCGTCATTGTAGCTGAATTCATAGAGGGACGGTACGTAAATTCCTTCTATCTGAGCAGCTTTCAGAAGAAATTCCCGTCTTGAAGCTCCCTGTTTTTGCATTTCGTAATATAGATCCATAAGTTCCAGATTAACTTCTTCGCCCTCTCCGAGTATGAAAAGATCAAAGAAATCTGCAAGCGGTTCAGGATTGCAGACGCAAGGCCCTCCGGCAACGACGATACCGGTAAGCTCGTCGCCTCTTTCAGCGGCAAATATCGGAATTCCGGCAAGATCAAGCATATTCAGCACATTTGTATAGGAAAGCTCATACTGCATGGTAAATCCGATAAAGTCAAAATCCCTTATCGGATCAAGACTTTCAAGAGCGTAAAGCGGAATATCATTTTCACGCATGACTGCCTCAAAATCCTCAGACGGTGCAAAGCAACGCTCACACCAATAGTTCTCACGCTCATTTATAAGGGAGTAAAGTATTTTCATTCCCAAGTGAGACATACCTATATCATATGTATCCGGAAAACAAAAGGCAAAACGAACGTCTACACTTGAAATATCCTTTACGACACTGCCTGTTTCGCCGCCGATATAGCGTGACGGTTTCTGAACTTCAAGCAGATGCTTTTCTATTTTTTCTTTTAACATAATTGCTCCTTACTTTTTAATATTGCTGCCGCTGAACTGCATGGGCAGGAAATCTGCAAGACGAAACCATCCATCCGAAAGAATTATAACAAAATCATCGCCGCAGAATTCTCTCAGAACCTGTAAACAAGCTCCGCAGGGAACGCACCTTTTTGAAAAATCACCGCCGCTTCCGCCTGCCACGGCAATAGCCCTAAAGTCCCTTATGCCCTCCGAAACTGCCTTGAACAAAGCTGTTCGCTCGGCGCAGTTAGTCAGGGAAAAGGATGCATTTTCGATATTGCATCCGGTAAATATCCTGCCGTCATCCGCAAGAAGTGCAGCTCCTACGCTAAATCCGGAATACGGACTGTAAGAATTACCTGCGGCACTGACAGCCATTGAAAAAAGTTCTCCGTTTGTCACTGAATCACCAATTCTTTCCCAATTTACGTTTTTTTCCGTCGGGAGTCATTATATATGTATTGTTGAGCTGAGCAGCAAGATTGCCGGTAACGGACATTCTGTACTCATTGCGCAGGAGCGTCTGCTCTGCTTTTTCATCTTCTGTAAGTCCGCTGGTTTTCGACTTTCGTGCCAGTTCGTTTATACGATCTATCTTTTTCTGATCCATAAAATCACCTCTGAAAAAAATATCTTATTAATTATATCATATTTTCAGGATCTTTTCAAGTATTACCACTGGATTTTTTCAATATTCTGTGTTATAATTTAAAGCCGGAGGGATAAATATGTTAAAAACTGCACTTGTAACAGGCGGTGCCGGAGGTATAGGAGAAGCCATTTGCCGGCGTCTTGCCGCAGACGGATACACCGTTATCGTTAATTATCATAATTCACAGAAAAAAGCCAAAGCTCTTGCGGAAGAACTTCACGGAACAGCGCTCGGATTTGATGTATCAGACAGCAGTGAAGCAGCATCAGCCATTGAAAAAGCCGGAAAAATAGATCTTCTTGTGAACAATGCCGGTATCCGCAAAGATAATCTGATGCTCTGGATGACAGGCGAAGAATGGAGCAAAGTGCTCGATATCAGTCTGAACGGTTTCTTCTACGTGACACAGCCATTGCTGAAAAATATGCTGGTCAAGCGATACGGACGTATTATCAACATCGTGTCTTTGTCGGGCATACAGGGAATGGCAGGACAAGCCAACTATTCCGCTGCCAAAGGTGGCGTAATAGCCGCAACGAAGGCACTGGCACAGGAGGTAGTCAAAAAGAA
>UQXS01000094.1 GCA_900545125.1 uncultured Ruminococcus sp. | reverse complement strand
AATAAATAAACAAGAATAAGTGCGAGCATTAAACCGGACAGCAGCGATGAAAATACATAATTCATAGATTTAGCCTGACCGTGAATATTTATAAAAGTACCTCTTGGAGCTTGTTTCTGATATTTTTTAACTACCTTGTTAACATCAGAAGCTACACCTGCCAGATCTCTGTCTTGAAGGTTCATCAGAATATCATAAACCGGCATAATGTCATAATGGTTTACAACACTTGAGGTTACACCTGAGCTCACCTCAGCTATATTTGAAAGTCTGACCGGAGAGTTATGGCTGTATGCAACAGGGATATCAGTAACATTTTTAACTGCCGTTATCGTCACACTGATGCTTTGGTAAAAATGGGTGCAGATATACAGGTTCTTGGAAAGGCGGCTATAGTCAAAGGAGTTCCGTCCCTGAGCGGTGCGGCTGTAGAAGCGACCGATCTTCGTGGAGGTGCGGCAATGGCGGCAGCGGCTCTTTCGGCAGAGGGAACGTCGGAGATCAGCCGGATATCGCATATAGACAGAGGTTATGAAAAAATTGAAGAAGCAGTCAGAAAACTGGGCGGTGATATGATCCGCTTCTGACAGTATATGGAGATAATATGAAAGACGTTGAGAAAAGAAATGTAGAGCGGAATAACAGCCGCAAACGTACAAGACGCCGAAGCCGCTGGAATAATCTTTACGGATTGGCAGTTGTGCTGATAGTACTTACGGTAGGTATTACAATTAGTTATACATTTTTGTTTAATCTGAATGAGATACGGGTCTCAGGGGAGTCTGATATGTACTCCGCAGAAGAAATAGTCAATGCGGCAGGCATAGAAAAAGGCGATAATCTTCTGAGACTCGATACCGAAGAAAGTGAAAAGAAGATACTGGACAAGCTGCTTTATGTCGAAACCGCAAAGGTAAGCAAGAAATTTCCGTCATCGGTCGAGATAAAAGTGACTCGGTGCATTCCTGCTTACAACGTTTTTTATAATGACGGCAGCAGTGTTCTTCTGGTGAGCAAGAAAGGAAAGATACTTGAAAATAGCAGTGCCTCTGATATATCAAACGGACTTCCTTCAATTTATGGCTATGAACCGTCAGTTCAGATTTCCGGAAAACTGATTTCGACAGAAAACGAGCAAAAGAAAGAAGCGTTTGACGAACTTATAGCCTGTCTTGGAACGAAAGGCGACAGTGATATAACTGCCGTTGATATGACAGATGAATTCAGTGTAAAGGTTACTTATAAGAATGGAATGATTTTCCGCATGGGAGGATGCAGCGACATTGAATACAAGCTGAATCTTGCCGAAAGCGTAATGCAGGATGAATCAATAAGAGGAAAAAAAGGCTATCTTACAATGATCGGAACTAATCAGTGCAGTTTCAGAATGACTGATGATCCGGTTAATGTTCCTGGTGGGGCAGGCAGTCAGAATACTGGTAGTTCCGAGGAAAACAGTGTTCCGGCAGGAGAGTCTAATCCGGATCAGGAGGCACTTTTTGAAGAACACAACAATCCGACCAGTCAGACAGAAACTACTTCACAGGCAGATACGCAGCATGAGGATGTTTATGGTCAGACATGAAACGATAATTTGTGAAAAATAACTTAAAATCATGAACGTGTATTGTGAAATCTGCTGAAATTTGAAAACTTTAAATTATAACTTGCAAAAAAGCAGATATTATGCTAAAATAATAAGTGTATTTATAGTGTGTAATCATGTCTGGTTAAATATACAGGATAATACAAGTAGGAGGAGTTTTACAATGTCTGATTTCAATTACGAAGAATCGCTTGAACCCGATGTAAATATAAAGGTCATCGGTGTAGGCGGCGGCGGCGGAAATGCCGTAAACTGCATGGTCGATTCAGGAGTAAGTAATATTGAATATATTGCAGTCAATACTGATGCAAAGGCTCTTAACAAGTCGAGAGCTACCACAAGAATCCCGATTGGTGCAAAGCTTACAAAGGGAAGAGGCGCTGGAAACAAGCCTGAAATTGGTCAGAAGAGTGCAGAAGAAAACCGTGATGAGATCGAGACGCATCTTAAAGGCGCCGATATGATTTTCATTACTGCCGGTATGGGCGGCGGTACAGGCACAGGAGCAGCTCCCGTAGTTGCCAAAATAGCTAAGGAAATGGATATTCTGACAGTTGCCGTCGTTACCAAGCCTTTCCTTTTTGAGAGAGAACAGAAAATGGCTCAGGCTGAAAAAGGTATCGCAGAACTGAAAAAGTATGTTGACTCCCTTATCGTTATTCCGAATGAAAGACTTCTCGTAGGTCTGGACAAGCCACTGACAATGATGCAGTCTTTTGCTCTTTCTGATGATGTGCTTAAAACAGGTGTAAAGAGCATTTCTGATCTTATTGTTGAAGAGGGTTACATAAACCTCGATTTTGCAGATGTATCAACAATCATGAAGGGCGCAGGCTACGCTCATATGGCTATAGGTCACGGTTCAGGAAAGGATAAGGCAAGAGACGCCGCAAATGCAGTTATTTCCAGTCCTTTGCTTGAAACATCTATCTCCGGCGCTAAGAGACTTCTTATTAATATCGCTATGTCTGAGGATATTCTTTCATCCGATGTTGATGCTGCTACAAAGATGATAACTGATACAGCAGCTGACGGTGTTGAGTTTATCTTTGGTACAGCATTCAAGGAAGATATGCAGGACGAGATGACCATTACGGTTATTGCTGCCGGATTTGAAGAAGAAGATGCAGATCTGGGTGGAGAAGAGGCTTCCGCTGAGGAAGATGTTATCCAGATTGATAATCCTCTTATAGACGGTTTTGGATTGAATGGAAATTCTTCAAAGAGTTCATCTGCAAATCAGGACTATGACCTTGACGATATTTTCAAAATGTTGGGCAACTGATGTGATTGATTCAGCGGTTTCTCTTACAGGGAAGCCGCTTTTGTCGTATGCAGATTATTCTGGCAGCATTACTATATGTATAAAGTGTTTTTTATATTAAGTGCACTAAAATCAGCATGAAAATTCTACATATTAATAATTGAAATTTAATATTGAATATGATATAATTATTAAAAGGCATATTATTTCCTTGAATATATTCATACCTCGTTCATTCGGGGGGAAATGGAGTTTTACAATGGCAGAATCAACAATCTTAAGAGAAACTAAAGGTATGCAAAAGGGATTCGTCAAGGAAGACGTTATGACTTACATAGACGAACTTAATTCCAGAATAGTTTCCCTGGAGGACGAACTTAAAAAAGGTGCACCCGCAAATAATGTGGATCAGCAGGAAATTATCAAATACCGCAATCAGGTAGATAATCTTCAGGAAAAACTTAATGCTTCTAATAATGCACTCAGAGCAGCAAAGAAAGAAAATGAGGAACTTCAGAAACAGCATGAATCTGACCAGAACCTTATTAATCAACTGAAAGCAGGCGGATCAGGTGCAGCAGCTGCTGTGGCTCAGTCCAATGCTCAGACGGCAGCTGCTCTTGAAGCAGCAAAGAAAGAAATTGACAGGCTTAAAGCACAGCTTCAGGAGGCTCAGAAGAAGGAATCCGCAGCAGCAGCTTCTCAGCAGCAGAATGTACAGGTAGCACAGGCAACAGCCGCTCTTGAAGCAGCCAAGAAAGAAATTGACAAGCTCAGAGCACAGCTCAAGGAAGCTCAGTCGAAACCGGCAGCCGCTCCGCAGGCAGCTCCTGCACCGGCAGAACAGGCTGCAAACAATGCTGAACTTGCTAAGACAAAGCAGGAGATCTCCAGACTTACAAGCGAACTCGGCAGCAAGGCAAAGGAAATCGCTGAGAGAGACAAAACTATTGCTCAGATCAATAAAGAAAAGGATGAAGCAGCTTCTAAGATCAAGGACAAAGATGCTGAGATCACTAAGCTCAACAGCGAGATCGTTACACTTAAAGAAAGTGCAAATGATCCTACAGCTCAGATGGGACTTATCTTTGCAGAGGCTCAGAAAACAGTCAATATGCTGAAAACTCAGGCTAAGACTGAGGCTGACAAGACAATGGCAGATGCAAACGAAAAGGCAGATGCTATTCTCCGTGAGGCTAATTCAAAGGCAGAAAAGACTATCAATGATGCTAATGTTACAGCCGAAGCCTGCATAAAGGAAGCAAACGATCAGGCAAAGGCTACTGTCGATGATGCAAATAAACACGCCGACAAGGTAAATGAGATGTCATCTACCGTAAGATCAATGCTTCTCAACGAAATAGAGAGCGTAAATGTTAAATTTAATGATATATCTTCTGTTCTTGGACGTCTCACAAGTCAGGCAACAGATCGTATGAGCGAGGCTCAGCTTATTATCGGCGAAGCAAAGAAATCTGTAGGATCAGGAGATGCAGTAAAGAAGGCAGAAGCTCCGAAGGCTGATTTCAAGGCAACCGAAGCCCCGAAAGTTTCTTTGAGTGACTTGGGTAAGGATAATTCATCATCAGCGGCTGATGTGGCAGATCCTTTTGCAAGCATTGGCTCGGCAGGTTCGTATGCAAGCAAGAATCATGGATATAATAATGCAGGAGCTTCACATAACAGCAAGCCGGCACCTGCACCTCAGCCAAAGCAGTCTCCTTCTCCCAAGAAGAATAATTTCAGTTTCGATATGGAGGCTCTTTTAAAGGCAGCTGAAGAGGAAGCAGCTAAAAACCCCGAAGAATAATTATTTTCAGGATTCCGCATGATCCGGTTTTCCGGGTCTGCGGAAAATCCTGTAATTTACTTCTTTGGAACAGATACGGCCGTGTAGCTTAAAAAGAGCGTTGAATTTCAAAGGTGCTGGTGCAAGTCCAACCGTGGTCAAAAAATAATAAGAGAGGTATATGAAAATGTACGAAGACAAGACATTAGTCTGCAAAGAATGTGGAAATGAATTTATCTTTTCTGCAGGAGAGCAGGAATTTTACGCAGAAAAAGGATTTGTAAACGAACCTCAGAGATGTAAGGCTTGCCGCAGCGCCAGAAAAAATGCCGGCAGAACCGAGCGTGTATTGTATACTGCTGTATGTGCTTCATGTGGTGGAGAAGCAAAAGTTCGTTTTGAACCAAAAGAAGGCAGACCTGTTTACTGCAGCGAATGTTTCGCAAAAATGAACCAGGCTTAATTGTTATGCCTTACTCTATTGCAAAATGTCTGTTGAAAGATATGGACAGACCGCAGTAAATGTTGGTATATAAGTCGTCTTGGCACAGTCGGTTATGTTTCCGGCTGTGCCCGGAGGGGTCATTGCTTTTTTCAATATACTTCACTGTTAAGGCTCAGATTGATAAAAGGCTGTATCTGTGAGTTTCTGTAGAAATGATTCGGCAGAATGTCACAGGGACAGCGTCCCTTGTTATGCCTGCCCGTGCGGCAAGGTATATGTTCAAACAATTGAAAGGATGAATTGAAATGCAGGTCACAAAAGAAACTATTATCGGAGATATCCTTGATGCTGATTTTGAAGTTGCACCCTTCTTTCTTGAAATAGGAATGCACTGTCTCGGCTGTCCGGCTTCAAGAGGGGAATCAATTGAGGAGGCGTGCGCCGTTCACGGAACTGATCCGGATGCCCTCGTTGAAAAGCTTAACACATATTTTGCTTCTAAGTAATTATACTCGCCGCTATTGCAAAGCATCCAGTAATGGCGGCATAAAATCCGTCTGTCTGCGTTGTCGTCGTCACCATACGTCAGTATGCTTTCCTTCTCCGCCTTGACATACGAATTTTCTGTTCGCCATCTTTTGGACATTTTGCAATAGCGGCGAGTATATGTTTCGGCGTGCTGTGGTCAATACGGCACGCTGTTATTTTTTAAAAAAGAGGTGTAGAAATGCTTGATAACAGATTGAAAATGTGTGCGGAACTGGTTTCGGGACAAGGAATTGCTGTCGATGTCGGAACAGATCATGCCTATCTTGCGGCAGATCTCATTCTCAGCGGAAAGTGCAGCAAGGTTATTGCTTCGGATATTAAGGAAGGTCCGCTTGAATCGGCACGGAAAACTGTTGAAAAGTATAATATATCCGATAAGGCAGAACTTGTTTTGTCTGACGGACTTGAGAATATAAATCTTTACGGAGTAACGGATATAATAATTGCCGGAATGGGCGGCGAGACAATAATAGAAATACTTAAACCGAAGGCTTATGAGCTTTATGGCATAAATCTGGTTCTTCAGCCTATGACAAAGCCGGAAGTACTCAGAAAATGGCTGTATGAATCCGATATTCAGATAAAAACCGAGAGGGCGGCGGATGTAAACGGCAGGCTTTATACGGTTATCTGTGCTGGAAGTGACATTGAAGCGTACAGTAAACTGACGGAATCGGAATCTGTTTCCGGATTTTTTGATGAGGATGACGAACTTGGGAAAAAATTTCGTCAGATTGAATCGGAACGGCTTGAAAAAGTCGGCGAGGCTCTTGAAAAATCCGGAAAAATTAACGAAGCTGTTCATTATCGCAGCCTTGGAAAAAAGATCTTGGAGGGTGATTTGCCCGTGGATATGAATGAACTGTATGCATTTCTGGATGAAAAATATCCTTTTTGCGCTCAGGAAAAGTGGGACAATTCCGGATTTCTGGTCAATTCCTGCTTTGATTCAGTCCGAAAAGTTCTGTTGGCTCTTGATATAACGAATGAAGTGATCGAAGAGGCAGATAATAAAAGAGCGGATGTAATAATTTCACATCATCCTGTTATATTTGAACCGCTGAAAAAAATAACTGCTGACGATCCCGTCTATAAGCTTATAAGCTCCGATATATCTGCAATTTGTATGCATACGAATCTTGATATCGCACAAAACGGCACTAATGGGGTAATATTGAAAATGCTCTCCGGAAGTTTTGACATTTCAAAAAATCCTGAGCCTTTTGAGGAACTTGGCAATGGGCACAATCTTGGCTGGATAATCGAACTTGATGAAAAGGTGCTTTCAAATAAATTTGCCGCTGAATTAAAACGCATCTTTGGATGTGAATACGTCCGTGTTTCGAGGAATTCCGGAAAAAAGATCTCACGTATTGCATTTTGTTCCGGTTCGGGCGGTTCGATGATAGGACTTGCAAAGCAAAAAAAATGTGATGCTCTCGTTACGGGGGATGTCAAGCACGATATCTGGATTACCTCAAACAACATAGATATTGCAGTATTTGACTGCGGTCACTTCCACACGGAAAACCTTGTTTTGTGGGAACTCAGGCGTGTTCTTGAAGAAAAGTTTCCTCGGCTTGATGTTGAGATCTCTGAATGTTCGGTTGATCCTGTAATTTATTTCTGAGGTGGAAGAATGGGTACTTTGATTTGTCCGGTCTGCGGAAATGATTTAAACGCATCAGGAAACAGCTATATTTGCAGGAATAATCACTGTTTCGACATTGCTAAAAGCGGCTATGTGAATCTTTTGCTTTCAAAGCATATCGGAAAGACAACTCACGGTGACAACAAGCTAATGCTTCAGGCACGGAGAAATTTCCTTGAAAAGGGGTATTATTCAGCTCTCCGTGACGAACTATGTTCTATGGTAAGTAGAAATTTTGGCGGCGGCGTGATTCTTGATGCCGGCTGCGGTGAGGGATATTACACCTCTGCCGTTTATGATGCTTTGCGTCAGGCAGAAATTCCGGTTGAAATGTACGGAATTGATATATCAAAAATTGCGGTAGAAATGGCGGCAAAGCGCAAAAAGGATATCACATACAGCACTGCAAGCGTATTTCATATACCGGTGCGTGACGAAAGCTGCAACATGGTGATAACGTTATTTGCACCGTACTGCGGAGAAGAGTTCAGGAGAGTTCTTGTACCGGACGGAATACTGATAATGGCGATACCCTCTGAGGATCACTTATGGGAAATGAAGCAGGCAATTTACGATATACCGTATAAAAATCAGGTCAAGCCATATGAACTTGATGGATTCCGGCTTGTTGAGAAGAAACGTATTACTTATAGGGCGGAACTTGAATCAAGGGAGGATATCCAGTCACTTTTCGCTATGACACCCTACTACTACAGAACAGCAGTCGGTCAGAAGGAACGGCTCGGACAATTTGACAGGCTGGAAACAACTATGGATTTTGAACTTCTTTTCTATGAAAAAAAGCAAATAATGGCAGGCAGATCGCTGGATAACTGACCAAATTTATAAAAAGGAATGATCGTATGGCTCTTGACGGAGCATTTATATATGCCGTAAAAAGAGAACTGCAATTTCTCATCGGAGGCCGTGTTGATAAGATATATCAGCCTTCACGGGAGGAGACAGTTATTGTTATCAGAACAAAGATCGGCAGCAAAAAACTATATATATCGGCAAATGCCGGCAGTGCAAGAGTCCACGTGACAGAAAAAAACATTGATAATCCCCAGACACCGCCGATGTTTTGTATGTTGCTCAGGAAGCATATCGGCGGCGGACGTCTTATTGATATCCGGCAGGACGGTCTTGAACGCATACTGTTTCTTGACTTTGAGTGCGTAAACGAACTCGGGGACACAGTTACAATTACACTTCCAGCTGAGAAGAGTAAGAAGCTTATCGATGGAAACTATGTTGGTAAGACAGTTGTAGTTGGTATCCGTCCAGAGGATATCAAGGATGACCCAGAATTCATCGCAGCTCATCCAGATACAAAGTTCACATCTACAATCAGAGTATACGAGTTACTTGGTTCAGAAGTTAACCTTCACTATGAAATAGGTGATGTTACATGTACAGCAAAGGTTGGTCCTAGAACAACAGCTCGTCCTGGTGATGAGGTTACATTTGCAATGGATATCGCAAGACTTCACGTATTCGATAAGGAAACAGAGAACGTAATTACTCACTAATTACAGTTTCTAAATTATAATGAATTTATAAAATTTAGAGGAAGTGTATAATTTCTATACATTTCCTCTTTTTTTTTTTGTCGTTTTGCTTTACAATATTATAGTAAGTGTCAAGTTATGATTAATCCAATCATAAAAAGGAATATAATGTTAATCTTAAGAAAAATATAATTGCTGACTTAAGAAATTATTTTTAGCATGTAGGTAGAGAATATAATTAAAATTAAGATAAGAATAGTTATAGGCTTTAGTATTGGATATAACTTTGAAAAATCGCAGGTATATGAATAGG
>UQXS01000093.1 GCA_900545125.1 uncultured Ruminococcus sp. | reverse complement strand
TTATATATTCAAAAGTTTCTTATAGCTCTTGTCTATCCCGATAGAACCAAGAGGAGCAGTTATCAGAATAGCAAGCACCGCCACTGAAAGCACAATCTTACCGCAGGGCAAACCGAGCGACAGCGGCACCGCCCCGATAGCCGCCTGCACCGTTGCTTTCGGGAGATATGCGATAACACAGAAAGCTCTCTCTTTTGCATTAAGCTCCGTACCAAACATACAGATAGATACTCCCACAGCTCTGAATGCGAGTGCTATAAATATCATCAGAACAGCCATACCGCCTGCCGTAAAGGTGTAACGTACATCAACTGCAGCCCCAACAAGGACAAACAGCATGACCTCGGCTGCTATCCACAGCTTGCCAAACTTCTCCGACAGCCGAACAGAAACGATGTTGTCTGCTTTCAGCTTTACTACGCAAGCCATAGCGACCACAGCGAGCAGTCCCGACAAGGCAACATAATTTTTCACAAGGGATTCTATGCTTATCAGCAGGAATGAAGTACTGAGCAGTACAATGACTTTTGTGCTGTTTCTGATCTTACGGTTATGCTGATAGAACTTCTCAAAGATAAGATACACGGCAAATCCTGCCAACAAGCCAAGCAGTATGCCAAGTACGACTGATATAGGGATATTCAGAAAATCAACTGCCCTTGCTGAACCGCCCTGAGCCATTGTTACGAAAGTTGAGAACAGAACGATCACGAAAATATCATCGCAGGACGCTCCTGCAAGAATCATTTGCGGTATACTTTTTTGTGTACCGTATTTTTCTTCTATCAGCCTGACCATTCTCGGCACGACAACCGCAGGCGATACTGCACTCAGCGCCGCACCCATGACTGATGCTTCAATACGATTTAAGCCAAGCAGTATTGGAGCAAATATTACATATCCGACTATCTCACAGCAGGCAGGCACGAATGACATCATTAAGGCGGGTCTGCCGACTTTTTTAAGGTCAGACAGGTTGAGGGAAAGTCCAGCCTTGATAAGTATGATGATAAGGGCAATCTGCCGAAGTTCGGAGGATATTCCGAGTATAGACGGATCGAGCAGATCAAGCACATACGGACTAACGATTATACCCACACCGAGCATACCAATGATACGAGGCAATCCGATTTTCTCAAAGACTGCCGCAGACGAAAGTCCGACAAGAAAAATGATTGCAAATGATAACAACATATACATACCTCCTGATAAAACAAAAAAGCCGATAACTATTGCGTAGAACGCAGAAGTCATCAGCTTTATAAGCGGTTCTGGAAGTCCTGTTCAGAACTTTCCACGGGAGAACATCATTCCCAATATTCAACTGTAAATATTGTAACATAATAAAGTTAAAAAGTCAATAGAAATTTCAGCAATGGCATTGCTGTGAAATCCACAATATAGAAGTGCAGCCTGATTGTAAACTTTATATGAATATTTGCGCTTTTTTTGCCTGAATTTCGTTTTTTGTACTTGATAAGTGAGGGGCTATTGCATCACGCAACACGCAAAGAAGTTCCCGATGGGTGCATTGTTCGGCTCACCGTTCCTGAATCTGAAGGAGAAGCTGGCAATGCTGAAAAGTGACATCCGCCTGTACGATGAAGCCTACAAGACATTGCTCTCCTATGATTTCAGAGAGAATATGAAATTTGATACCCCTGTGCTGTTTCTGTATGGTGATGAGGATACAAGCTGTCCATCTGAGTTACTGGAAAAGGACACGATCGGTAGTTATAATTCCATGCTGGAGAAGCAGGGTGACGGTGAGTGCGTTATCACCACAGTGCTTTTTGACAACAATATAGTGGATAATAAAGACTCCCTGTCTGATAAAGTCTATGTGGAACTTTGTCAGGCAGGGAGTTTGGTTTTTATATAAGCATTTTCAGCTCTGTGGCTTCTCTATGGGGAAACCTATCTTATCACTCAGAGTTCAAGAGTTTCCTTTTCATCAAACATAAATCAAACACATCCAGTTTATCATCGGCACACAGGTCACCGGCTTTCCAGTCAGCAAGATGAACATCCGGAACAGCAAGCAGCCACTTTTGCATCAACACAATATCTGCGACAGTAAATTTGCCGTCTGCATTAACATCGCCTGAAACCTTCGAAGGTTCATCGAAAGGCTCTATCAAAAATTTCTGACCGCTGCCGTTCCAATATTCCCACTGACAAATATTTGCACCGTCATCCATACTCATATTGTATACGTCGAGACATTTTTCATTGTCTGAAGATACTGTCATCAACGCATACGTACCGTCTGAATTTCTGTTCAGTGTAAATTTCTGCGAAGCATCGCCGTGATATGGACGAAGAGAAATATTTGCACCGTTCACATCAGAATTTTCTTCAACCGTCAACGCTCTTTCATCTCCTGAACGTATGGAGTAAGTATCATCGTCATTTTTTATAAGTCTCCATGTCAGTGGCTTACTTTGCACGATATTTCCGTCATTTTCCGCAAGATAGAGCTCGCTGCCAATATTTTTTATTCTGTATGTTCCGTCTTTTATCACTGCCCCAATCGGTTTTGGAAGTTTATTTTTCTGCGGATAAATATTGCGGAACACTTCAAGCGATTTCAAAGGCTTTCCGTTAAAATCAAACAATGCTTGATTATCATATGATGAGCCGCCTGCACCACTTACTGATGCATCATACTCAGCAGCATAATCGGTAGCCCAGCCAGAACCGTACTTTTTCCATAGTTCACTTTGCTCTTCCCACGAAATACCGTTCACGCCCAGCCATGCCGGTTCCCAGTAAAACACACCGATTCCCTTGCTGCCCACATTTGCTACCGCCTGAAACACGTCAGTCAAGCACTGTGCCTGACCTTCAACCGATATATCATACCTGAAAACGGAATTTTCTGAACTTTCCGAAACGGCATTTCCAAAAGTATCGCCGTCCTCATTGGTATAGGGATATGCAGTTTCCGCAACCATAACATATTTATCGTATTTGTCGGCAATTTCTTTCAGAACGTTTGTAAGATTTTCAGTTGTTCCGTGCCAGTACGGATAATATGAGGTGGCAAAAACGTCATAATCAAGTCCGCATTCAGCCATAACCTGTGCATACCACGCATAGTAGCCTGTAGACGGATTCGCAAAATGATGGGCAATCAGAATAGATCTGTCAAAATCACGGACAGCTTTATTTCCGCTTGCGAAAAGATCGCAGATCTTATACATATCCTTTTCACCGCAGAAGAAACAGTTTGTCTCATTGCCTACCTGAACCATTCCGATTTTTCCGCCTGCCTCCGAAATAGTTTCAAGCACCCATGACGTATATTTATATATCTCGTTTTTCAGCGTTTCGTGGTCATGCTGTGCCCAGTATTTCGGACGTGTCTGTTTTTCCGGGTCAGCCCAGAAATCGGAATACTGGATATCCACAAGCAGCTTCATATTGTATTTAGCTGCACGTTTGCCTATTTCCGCAGCCGTATACAGATCGCAATTTCCGCCGCCATAGCTGTTTCCGTTGCTGTCATACGGTTCATTCCAGACACGAACCCGTATGTAATTTACACCGTATTCCGAAAGTGTCTGGAAGATATCCTGCTTTCTGCCATATTCATTATAGAATTCAACTCCGGCATTTTCTATAGCCAATATTGAGGAGACATCCACACCGCGTATTGGTTCTCCGTTGTTGACTGACATATCAAAGCCGCCAAAATCAACAGTTCCGTCAGCAGCGTAAACAATACCTGGCATTTCAGCTACTGCTGAATAACTGCCGACAAATGACATGAATGAAATCGCAGCTGACAATACAAATGTTATCACTTTTTTTAACTTCATAGACAATTCCCCCTGTTCTTTTTATACTCTATTCAGACATTTTCTTTATTATATCACAATACGCACTTTTTGTCCACTACTGTAAGAAAAATTGAGGTTTTCTTACTTGCCACACCATAATCCATCATTGCAAGACCTTCCTGCAACTGCTCCATATTGCTTTTCTAACGCGGCAGAGGATCGGGAGAAACAGAGATAATATCAGGCATTGACGCAAAAAAGTTGTTCAGCTGTTTTGAATTACTTCTTTCACTTAGGCAAAAACGAACAAATTCAGTTGCACCTTTTTGTGCAGTCCTACAATATTTTATTGTTCTCAAAATGTAAACTTCCCACAAACCGCAAAACAAAGCCATATTTTTTAATTCTGATTTTTCCCGCTGCATCGCTGAATGGATAAATTGTGAAAAACCTATTTACTTTTTTGAGATGCTGTGATATAATAAGAAAACAAATGTTTTGCAATTGCAAAAATCAGCACAGTTTGAAGTCAACCAAAGTGTGTATACCGATTTTGGTATGTTCACTCTCCACGAAAGGAGCCGGAAGTTCGGATTAACAAGCACCATACCGGTTAAAACTCGCAAAACGCCGAAAATGTACGCTGAGCTTGAAAGAAAAGTGAAGCAGGGGAGGAAGAGAAAATGAAAATCACCACGAAACCAAGAACGAGAGATCTGCGGAAAAAGAAAGTTGCCGCTTACTGCCGTGTGTCCACGCTTCTAAACGTGCAGGAAGAGAGCCTTGAAACGCAAACCGCATATTACAAATCCTACATTGAAGCGCATCCGGATTGGGAGTTCGCAGGCATTTACGCAGGTAAGAAAAGAAGATGATCGACAAGGCTTGCACGGGCGGAATCGACACGATCCTGACAAAAAGCATCAGCCGATTTTCCAGAAATATTGTCAATACGATGCAATATGTGGAAGTACTCAGCAGTCATGGAGTGAATGTGATTTTTGAGAAAGATGGCATTGATTCCGCAAAGCCATCTTCCGGAATGCTCTTTAATTTCCTTGCCACCATTGCCCGGAATAAGAGCCAGTCCATTTCGGCAAATATCAGAGGTGCTATCAAGGAAGATAGAACATTCGGGGCGATTGAAGAAATTCTCGGAACGGAAGTAACCGAAGAGAACGTTACCTCTATCTAGCGTGTGGTTATTGCTGGGGATAGGATCACAGTCGAAAAAGTGTAAAACCAATATTCATAGAGTATAGGGGAGTTGAAAAAACTACGCTTACCCTGAATCTGACCGCAACACTCGACGCAGAATCTGCTTACAAGGATGCTGAATTTGTTGTCATTGCAGCTTCGACCAACTATGACAGCAAAAAAACTTCTTTGATACAAGTGCTGTGGAAGCTGTCATTGAGCTTGTTATCAAGAACAATCCCGATGCAATTATGATTATCAAGTCTACGATTCCAGTAGGTTATACAGCAAGCGTAAGGGAAAAGTATCACTATGATAATATTATTTTTAGCCCGGAATTTTTGCATGAGTCTAAAGCTCTTTATGATAATCTCTATCCGAGCCGTATCATTGTCGGCACGGACACTGAGAATGCAAGACTTGTAAAAGCCGCTAATACCTTCGCAGGATTGTTGCAAGAGGGTGCAATCAAGGAAGATATTGACACTCTCATTATGGGGTTCACCGAGGCAGAAGCAGTCAAGCTGTTTGCGAATACATACCTTGCACTGCGTGTCATTTATTTCAATGAGCTTGATACTTACGCTGAAATGAAAGGATTGAACACACAGCAGATTATCAATAGTGTTTGCCTTGATCCACAAATCGGCACACACTATAACAATCCAAGTTTCGGTTATGGTGGTTATTGTCTGCCCAAGGATACAAAACAGTTACTCGCAAATTATGCTGATGTTCCGCAGAATATGATGTCTGCCATCGTTGAAAGCAACAAGACTCGTAAGGATTACATTGCAGACCGTGTTCTTGAAATTGCAGGAACATATGGTGCGAATGACTAATGGAGTTCCGATAAGGAAATCACTAAAAAAGCAGTAGACAAAACAATAAAATAGTGATATAATGAAGATGCTGAATGATTAGCATTTCATGAAAATAACACCGCACAAGTTCAGCTCTACAACTGAATCTGTGCGGTATTGTATTAAAAGTAACCTATAAATAAAATTCTTTACTGTGGCAATTATCGTAACGTGTGAATAACCACATATTACCCTGGAGATAAAACAATGACTTCATGTGCAACCTATCAGGTGGCAAAGTGATATCCTAATGAATGTCCATACCTTTTTGTTGAAATTATTCATATTGCTTGATAAACACACTATTATTGTGCAGCTAAAAGGCAATGCCGCCATGCTCCCCCCTCGCCATGCTTCCGGGCGAAGCGATGAACCGTGCAATCAGCAAGGTCACGGGCAAGCGGTATGAAAATATCAAGATATTCTTTGACATTTTCTATATTGCCGTGTCAGCAGTGATTAGTCTGGTATGTTTTGGAGAACTAAAGGGTATCCGTGAGGGCAGTATTATTGCTGCGGTGCTGGTTGGTGTAATTATCAAAGGTCTTAATAGGGTGTTTCGGAAGAGGGGAGAGTAGTGTGTATTTACCACTCCCACAGGATACTTGAATAATAAAGAGATATGTGATATAGTGAATACATCAGCAAAATCAAATCCAATTTATGAACAGGAGGGATTCAATGAGAATAATGTTAATTGGCGGAACAGGTACTATCAGCATGGCAATTACAAGATTGCTTGCTAAAGAAGAACATGAAGTTTATCTTTTGAATCGTGGAAGCAGATCAGAAGAATTGCCTGATAATGTGACAGTCTTGAAATGTGACATCAACGACGAGGCAGATGTAAACAAGGCAATTGATGGTATGAAATTTGATGCTGTAGGTGAATTTATCGGATTCACAGTCGATCAAATCCGGCGTGATGTTCGTTTGTTTCGAGAAAGGACAAAGCAGTACATCTATATCAGTTCTGCATCGGCTTACCAGAAACCGCTTTCAGATCCGGTTATTACAGAGAGTACGCCGCTTTGCAACCCATATTGGCAGTATTCCAGAGATAAAATAGCCTGTGAAGATTATTTGATGGACCAGTATCGGGAGAACGGATTTCCTGTTACCATTATCCGTCCCAGCCATACTTATGATGAGCGCAGCGTTCCTCTTGGGGTTCACGGAAAAGAGGGAAGCTGGCAGGTTCTGAAACGTATGATAGAGGGGAAACCTGTCATCATCCACGGTGACGGAACTTCATTGTGGACGCTGACCCACAGCAGCGATTTTGCAAAGGGTTACTGCGGTCTTGTCGGCAATCTTCATGCTATTGGTCAGGCGTATCATATCACTTCCGACGAATCTCTGACCTGGAATCAGATTTATGGTATTATCGCCGATGCATTGGGCGTGGAATTGAAAGCAGTGCATATCCCGTCTGATTTTCTTGCATCTGTCAGCGATTATGATCTGACAGGCAGTCTGATTGGAGACAAAGCTAATTCTGTCATATTCGATAATAGCAAGCTGAAACGTGCAGTACCGGATTTCATGGCAACAGTCCGTGCAGATCAGGGCATACGTTCTACAGTACAGAACATTTTATCCCATCCGGAATTACAGCGTGAGGATGCTGAATTTGACCGCTGGTGTGATAAGATCATTGAGAAATTTGAAGAAATCAGGGAGGAACTAAAGCATGAATAATTTTCAATTTTACAGTCCTACCGAATTCGTATTTGGTAAGGATACAGAAAACAAGGCAGGCTGCTATGTAAAAAAATATAGCGGCACGAATGTTCTGCTGCACTATGGCGGAGGTTCAGCAATTCGCAGCGGACTTCTTGACAGAGTGAAAAAGTCGCTCTGCGAGTCAGATATCAGTTACACGGAGCTTGGCGGTGTACAGCCAAATCCTGTGGATACGCTTGTCTACAAGGGAATCGAGATTTGCCGTCAGAAGAAAATAGATTTTATCCTTGCGGTTGGCGGAGGTTCTGTTATTGACTCTGCAAAGGCAATTGCAATGGGTGTTCCTTATGAGGGCGATTTCTGGGACTTTTATTCCGGAATGTCTCCGCAGGCAGCTTTGCCTGTTGCGACTGTTCTGACCATTGCCGCAGCAGGAAGTGAAGGCTCCGGAGATTCTGTTATTACCAAGGTAGACGGCGGATTGAAACGAGGTGCAGGCTCTGATCTGATACGCCCGAAGTTTTCGATCATGAATCCGGAACTGACCTGTACTTTGCCGCCATATCAGACTGCCTGCGGTTCTACTGATATTATGGCACACGTGTTTGAGAGATATTTCACCAATACTACAGAAGTTGAGATCACAGACCGTCTTTGCGAGGCAGTTCTGCTGACAATGATAAAAGAGACTCCTCGGGTTATCGCTGATCCTCAAAATTATGAGGCAAGAGCAAATATTATGTGGGCAGGAACAGTCGCTCACACCAACATTGTAGGCGTAGGCAGGGAACAGGACTGGAACAGTCACGGTATCGAACACGAACTGTCGGCACTTTATGACTGCGCACACGGTGCAGGTCTTGCAGTTATTATGCCTGCGTGGATGGAGTTTGTATATAAACATAATGTTCAGCGATTTGCACAGGCTGCTGTTCGTGTGTGGGGCTGTCAGATGGATTTTGAACAGCCGGAAAATACTGCTATAGATGGTATTGTGCGATTCCGCAGTTTCCTGAAAAGTATCGGTATGCCATTGACTTTCGCTGAACTTGGTGCAGAGGAGGAGGATATCCCGAAACTTGTAGAAACATTTGGCATCGGTGACGGAAGAACAGGCGGATTTGTGAAATTGTCCGCCAGCGATATTGAACAGATCTACCGCATTGCTGTAAACCCGAAGTTTATCAAGCAGTAATTATAGGCAACATCGCACCAAGCCCACCTGACTGCTTTGCACGTTATTTGCTTGCATCTTTTCCGTCATCTTGCACAGAAATTCCCTGACATATGACAGTATGCCTGCGTCATTTCTGTACAATCTGACTGTGCATCTGACGTACAATCTTTGTGCGGTGTTGCCTATGGTGTATCTCATTATCTTTTAATTTTAGTAAATGATAAGTCAGAGCTTTTATATGAAAGTAATGATGCTTACTTCAGACCTATAATTATCGCCTCAACATCATGCATAATAAAATGCATCCTGTCAATTCTTCCACAGCTCATTGAACTCTGGGGACTCAATACGGCAACGCAGGTCAAGTCTAAAAAAACATCGCCCGACTGACAGAGAAATGACAACGCCGCTGTTTCTGCTGAGATGC
>UQXS01000092.1 GCA_900545125.1 uncultured Ruminococcus sp. | reverse complement strand
CTCGGTTATCTTTCTCCGGTTCAGTTTAGATCTTCTAACCCGGCTAAATAATTTCTGTCCTATTTGGGGTTGACAATCCAATTTCTATACGATATTCCATACTGTACTTTTTATCATTCATAAATCTTCAACTTAAAATAGTATACCAAATTAATTTTAACCATAATCATAACAATACATCTCTCCCCACTCTTTTCCCCATCTGTCATCCCCATCCATAAAGTTATCTTCTTCCATATCGCACAATGCTCCCATTCTGTGGAGCATTTCTTTTTTCCTTTTGTCTGCAAACATTGATACAGCGGAAATTAAAAATTTATCGTATTATCATTACGGATTTGATTCAATAACAGCGTTGACTTCCCCACACCGCCGCCGTATAAAAATACATTTCCGCTGTTGGGGATTTCTGTCGTTTAGCATTTTCATGGATATTTTCAATCAATTCTATCGGCATTTCCAAATCAAGCAACTCTGTATTTTCAGATTCGGCAGGACTTTTATGAACGTGATACAAAAGTCCAAGAACTAATCACCAAAGAATCAAGCTTTATACTGTCGATTATCTCATCACAGGCAGACACCATTTTTCGCAGATATACGGCAGCCTTTCCGGAATTTTCAATACATTTTTCAAATTTGGTAGAAATTTCTGGCAGAAGTCAATTATATGATTTTGAAAGAGTTTCAGAAAGTCCCATAAAATCAAAGAAAAAAGCACATCAAATGAAAAACTTCATATAATGTGCTGGACATTTCTTCGATTTTATGGTATAATTATAAAAAATCCGGAACAGGAGGAAATAATTAATGAAAAGAAGCGATTATATAGGCTGGGATGAATATTTTATGGGAATAGCCATGCTTTCGGCTGAAAGAAGCAAGGATAATTCAACTCAGGTAGGAGCTTGCATCGTCAACTGTGACAACAAGATTGTATCTGTCGGATATAACGGTATGCCGACAGGATGCAGAGACGATGATATGCCTTGGGAAAGAGAAGGGGAGACCGTTCTTGATACTAAGTACCCTTTCGTCTGCCATGCTGAACTTAATGCCATACTTAACAGCAATATCGGAAATCTTGGAGGATGTACTGTTTACGTCACGCTTTTTCCGTGCAATGAATGTGCAAAAGCAATCATCCAGTCGGGAATAAAGAGGGTAGTTTATTACAGCAATAAATATGCCGATTCGGACAGCACTGCGGCAGCTTGTTTGCTCTTTGAACGCTGTGGTGTTGAAACAACAGCATATAAACCGAACGGAAAAAACATCACGCTTTCACTTTGAATCATCCGAAACTGAATTTTTTCCAGAGTTTTGATATTGAAGCGGTTATTTCGTCAGCACAGTCGATAAAATCTTCTGGCGGAGGCAGTGAGATCCTGTATTTTTCCCCGAAAAATCCGGCATAACTGAGTATTGCGGCAATGACAAGCAGTTTTATGATTTTTTTCAAGCGTATTCCTCCTGTACATAGATATTATTATTATTATTATTTCCAATAAAAGTCAGATAATTCACAGAAAAAAGATCCCTTCCGTTTCCGGAGGGGATCTGACAGGAGATATGAGTATACCTTACTTGGATATAAGTGCAAGTGTATCTCTTGCTATGAGGAGTTCCTCGTTTGTAGGAACGACCCATACTTCCACTTTTGAATCAGCAGCGGAGATCTTTGTAAGCTTTCCTCTGAGATTGTCGTTTACGGACTTGTCAAGTTTGATGCCAAAGAATTCCATATTCTCGCAAACCTGTTCTCTTACGTCGTAGGCATTCTCGCCGATACCGCCTGTAAAGATAACAGCATCAAGACCGTTCATTGCAGCGGCGTATGAACCAATGTATTTTTTGATCTCATAAACGAGCATATCTGATACGAGCTTAGCTCTCTCGTTTCCGTGAGCAGCAGCATCAGTAATGTCACGGTTGTCTGAACCGATTCCCGAAACGCCGAGGAAGCCTGACTTTTTGTTCATGTAATCGCTCATCTGTGCGGGAGTAAAATGATGCTTGTCTGCTACAAAAGTAACGGCAGACGGATCTACAGCTCCTGAGCGTGTACCCATAACAACACCGTCAAGGGGAGTGAATCCCATAGACGTATCAACGGATTTTCCGCCGTTAACAGCAGTAATGGAAGAACCGTTGCCGAGGTGGCATGAAACTATCTTCAGATCCTTGATATCCCTGCCCATTGCTTCAGCCAGAGCAGCAGAAACAAATCGGTGAGATGTTCCGTGGAATCCGTATTTTCTTACGTGAAGATTTTCGTAGTCCTCGTAGGGGAGACCGAACATATAAGCCTTGGGGGGCATTGTCTGGTGGAATGCCGTATCGAATACAACGACCTGAGGAACTCCCTCGGGAATAACGCTCTTGCAGGCTCTGAGAGCAAGCGCATGAGCATGGTTGTGAACAGGAGCAAGTTCACGGAGTTCGTCGATCTTGTCGATGATCTCGTCAGTAACGAGAACCGACTTATCGAAAACATCAGCACCCTGCACGATTCTGTGACCTACAGCCGATATTTCTTCCATGCTGTCAATAACTTTTGCGTCGCCTGTTGTAAGAGTTTCAACAAGTTTCATAAAAGCCTCGGTATGTGTGGGGAAAGAACAGTCAGCGCTGAGTTCTCTGCCGTCGAAAGTCTTGTGGGCAATGTGACCGTCAATTCCGATTCTGTCGCAGTTACCCTTGGCAATAACGCTTTCATCGTCCATGTTGATGAGCTGATACTTGAGCGAAGAGCTTCCTGCATTAACAACTAAAATAATCATGATGTGCAAATTCCTTTCCGAATGAATTTCAGGCAGCGCTGTACAGAATGTACCTGATGTGCAGCCTTTGCATATACTATTATATACCATTTCCGGGGAAATGCAAGTCTTTTTTGTAAATTTTGTGAAAACAGCAAAAAAACCAACAAAACAGATCTTGTTTTTGCGAATATTATGTGAAAGAAGTAAAAAACATCTGAAAAATATTGAATTTTAAGAGAAGAGGTAGTAAAATGAAAATCAGCGGTATAATCTGTGAGTACAATCCGTTTCATAACGGGCATCTCCGGCATATCATGGAGACGAGAAAGAACGGAGCAACCCATATAGTTGCTGTAATGAGCGGAAATTTTGTCCAGCGGGGCGACACAGCGCTGATTGACAAGATCGACCGTGCACGTCTTGCAGTGCGTTCCGGAGCCGATCTTGTAATCGAACTCCCTGTGCAGTACTGTTTGTCCTCAGCGGAAAAATTTGCGGAGGGAGCAGTCTGGCTTCTGGACAGTCTCGGTGTTGTTGATGAGATATCTTTCGGCAGCGAATGCGGCAATGTGGACAAGTTACAGCGTGCAATGGAAACAATAGAAGTAACAGCCGTTGTTCATGACAGTGAAATAAGACATATAATGGAAAAAGGCTATACTTATCCGAGAGCGCTGAGTTCGGTTATCAAGGGAATAGATCCGGAAATTGCGGAAATAATTACTTCGCCGAACAATATGCTTGCCATTGAATATCTCCGTGCCCTCATAAAGTTTACTTCGCCTATAGTTCCGTTCACGATAAAAAGGGTGTACAGCTCTCACAACGGACTGATGCCTGAAAATGGCTTTGCCAGTTCATCTTTTATGCGTGAGCGCCTGGCTGCAGGAAAAGACGTGTCCGAGATAAGCGAGTATACCATTCCACTGTGGACTGATGCAATAGCCAATGCTGTCCGGAATGGCGCAACGGCTTCTCTGGAGCGCCTTGAAAGAGTTCTGCTTTATAAATTAAGAAGCACATCCGCAGAGGAGATTTCTCATATCAGCGACGTAGGACAGGGGCTTGAAAACAGGATCTACGGCGCAAGAATGGCAGGTTCGCTTGAAGAACTTCTTTTCACTGTCAAGACAAAGAGATATACAATGTCACGCATCAGGCGCATTATGCTGTCGCTGCTTATCGGAATCACCAAAAACGATATGAAAAATCTTCCGGCATACGGCAGGATACTTGCGTTCAATGAACGTGGAACAGAGATACTTTCACGGGCAAAGAGCTTTACAAAGATCCCGTTTTCAACGTCCATAGCAAAGCTTTCGCAGATCAGTGAAAGTGCAGAGAGATTCGCAGATCTTGAAATAAGGGCATCTGACGTATATGGTCTTGCAATGGAAACCGTTACTTCCGCCCAGAAAGATTACCGTGCTAAAATAATGATAGATATGGAGTAAATATAAATGCTGAAAAAATTCCCGCATATTTCTGCAATTCTGATTATGACAGCTATGCTCTGTTCCTGTGGAACTACTGTAAAAGTAAGGGACTATAACGTTGAAGAATCAGGTGCGGCAGATACAACATCCGCTTCGGTAAGTACGTCCGCAGATGAGACGTCTGCTGTTCAGACAGAGGAGATCCCGGCGGCTACAGAGCCGCCAACACAGCCGTTCAGTATAGATATATTTTTCACAGAGAAAAACGAAATACCGGATTCCTACGTTATAGAGGGATTCGAGGCGATCATGCAGGAACCGGAGCTTCCGACAGGCTGCGAGGTTACGGCGCTTGCAGAAGTATTGAATTATCTTGGATTTGATATTGACAAAGTAGAGCTGTGCGATAATTTTATGCCTGTGGATTATGAGGGCGCAGTTAATATGTACTATGCGTATATAGGTGATCCTAAGTCCAATAACGGTTTCGGATGCTACGCTCCCGTTATTGTAAAGACGGCATATGAATATTTTGAATCTATTGATTCTCCCTGTTACGCCGTTGATATTACAGGGACTGATTTCAAAGCACTGCTTTTTCAGCTGACTCAGGACAGACCGGTCATCGTGTGGACAACCATGGATCAGAGGGAGACGTATCCCAATTATAAATGGACGGCAGGAAACGGCGAAGATATGGTATTCAATGATTATCAGCACTGCGTCGCCATTTACGGCTATGATCTGAATGCAGGCGTGATATATACTGCCGATCCTTTGGTAGGAAACACTACATATGAGATCAGCCGTTTTGAGACCATATACGATATTATGTATCAACAGGCTGTTGTGATATGCGGCGATGCCGAAACCGAAGGATGCTTTACGCCAAATCCTGAAATAGAAAACAACGATGTCTGGAGCAGAAAACAGCAGCTTGCCGAAAAAGAAAATACGGTGGATGCTGATGATTAAGGGCATAATATTTGATCTTGACGGAACACTGATAGATTCTATGAAAGTGTGGAGCAGGACAGATATAAAATTTCTCCGGGAAAACGGTATATCCGACCCGCCGGAAGATGTCTCCGACAACGTGAAAAAGATGACGCTGGAGGAATCCGCACAGTATTTTATCGACCGTTTTTGTCTGACGTGCAGCAAAGAATACGTTATAAAGCGGATAGAAGAACTGGTGCGTGTCGAGTACGAGGAAAATATCCGGCTCAAGCCCTATGCAGCGGAACTCCTTGATTTTCTTGACAGTCAGCGTATCCCATACGGAGTGGCAACGGCTACTTATAAAAATCTTGCAGAAGCCGTTATGCGCCGATGCGGCATATACGGCAGGATGAAATTTATCCTGACTGACAGGGAATATCCCATGGGAAAGGTTTTTCCTGATATTTTTCTGGGCGCTGCGGAGATACTCGGGGCTTGTCCGGGAGAGATACTTGTTGCCGAAGATTCACTGCACTGTATAGAAACAGCGTCCGGAGCAGGTTTTGTAACGGTTGGTGTATATGACGAAGTTTCGTCAGCTGAAAGTAAATTGATCGCAGAGACGGCTGATTTTTATGTCGCTTCTCTAAAAGAAATGGAAAATATAGTAAGGAACGAAATATCTTGAAAAAAGTAATGATTGGAATGAGCGGCGGAGTAGACAGCTCTGTTGCCGCACTGCTTCTCAGGGAGCAGGGATACGATGTTATGGGCGTTACGCTGAAAATGTTCGGCAGCGAGGATATTGAAGAACCGGAGGATTCCGCAAAGACCTGCTGTGCCCTGTCAGATGTTCTCGATGCTAAAAGCGTGGCAAGGCGTCTGGGATTTGAACATCTCACTTTTAATTTTAAAGACTGCTTCCGTGAAAAGGTCATGGAACATTTTGCTGAAAGCTATCTGTGCGGACGTACTCCCAATCCATGCATAGAATGCAACAGGCACGTAAAATTTGATAAAATGCTGCGCCGGGCAATGGAACTCGGATACGATTATATAGCTACCGGACATTATGCTGTCTGTGAATATGACAGCGAAAGACAGCGCTATCTGCTTAAACGTTCTGCCGACAGAAGTAAAGATCAGACCTACGTGATGTATTCTCTGACGCAGGAACAGCTTGCCCACGTTATTTTTCCGCTTGGAAACTTAGAAAAGAACGAAGTGAGAGCTATCGCAGAAAAAGCCGGACTTGTAAATTCAAACAAGCCCGACAGTCAGGATATATGCTTTGTTCCTGACGGCGATTATTCCGGTTTTATAAGAAAATTCACAGGAAAAGATCCGATTTGCGGAAACTTTGAGGATATGGACGGAAATATTCTCGGCGTACATAAGGGAATAATAAATTATACTATAGGTCAGCGCAAGGGTCTTGGAATCGCCGCAGGCAGACCGCTTTACGTTGTGAGAAAGCAAGTTGATAAAAATACCGTCATACTCGGCGATGAAAAGGATCTGTATACAAATTCTCTGACTGCGTATGACGTTAATCTCATTTCGATCCCCGAACTTACATCGCCTGTCAGGATCACAGCGAAAACACGTTACAGTCAGAACGAACAGGCAGCGCTCCTGTCGTCACTTGGAAACGGAGAGTATCTTGTTGAGTTTGAACAGCCGCAGAGAGCCGTCACAAGCGGTCAGGCTGTTGTTTTCTATGACGGTGATATAGTTGTCGGCGGAGGAACTATAAAATAATTATGGAATATAAATTTGAAAAACTCACAGAGAAAATAACGGTTTGTGCCAGCTCAGATCACCGGTTCGGGACTGATGCCTTTTTGCTTGCTGATTTTTCCGGCTATCGTCAGAAGGATATGGTATGCGATCTGGGAACAGGATGCGGTATAATTCCGCTTATCATGCAGAAGAAGCTGCCTCCGAGGGTGACTTATGCGGTTGATATTCAGGAGGGAGCCATTGAGCAGCTCCGTCTCGGACTGGAGAGAAGCGAAACCACCGGCATTGTGCCGATATGTTCTGATCTCAGGCAGCTCTGGGATGATGCGCCTCTTGGCAGACTTGATCTTGTGACTTGTAATCCGCCGTATAAAGCTGCGAACGCTGGTTTTGAAAGTGCGTCCGATGCGCAGAGAATAGCCCGCCACGAGATAATGTGCAATATTGACGATATATGCCGGGCTGCTGAAAGACTGCTTAAATTCGGCGGCAGATTTTGTCTCTGCAACAGACCCGAAAGGCTGTCCGATGTTATTTTTGCTATGAAGAACCATAACATCGAACCAAAACGGCTGAAATTCGTCTCCAAAACTCCTGATGAAGCACCGTGGCTGTTTCTTATAGAGGGAAAAAAAGGTTCAAAGCCATTCATGAAAGTTGAAAAACAGCTTTATATCCGCAGCGGAGAAGGATTTTCAGACGAACTGAAAAAAATTTACGCCGTTGGAAAGGAAAATTTATGAGCGGAATTTTTTATATAATAGGCACTCCTATAGGAAATCTGGGGGATATGACTTTCAGACAGATTGAAACGCTGAAAGAGGTGGATTTCATTTGTGCCGAGGACACGAGAGTCACATTGAAACTGCTTAACCGATATGACATAAAAAATCATCTTGTAAGTTTTCATGAACATAGCTCACGGTCGGATGCACAGCGGATAATAGACAGGATCATCGGCACACCGGAGCGTCCCATTCCACGCAGTGCTCCCGGGATCAGATCCATGATCCCACACAGAAAATACGTGACCGTAGTATAAAGAAGAATTTCCATGCCACAGGCAATTACTGCCTCGTCAGAGGTATAAATATGTAATAGCTCCGGTCCGAAAAGATAGGCACCTCCGCCCATCAGAAGCCCAATCACCACCGTCAGGATCAGGCAGTCCCGAAGCACCAGATCCATCCTCTTTTTCTTCCCTGCGCCATAATTCTGGCTGGTAAAGCTCATACATGCCTGTGAAACAGAGTTTATCGACGTGTACAGAAATCCGAAAATATTGTTGGCTGCAGTATAGCCCGCCATCGCCGTAGAACCGAAGGAATTCACGGAAGACTGCAGCAGCACATTAGAAAAGGTGATCACTGTACTCTGTATTCCTGCCGGGATCCCCACCTGAAAGATCTGCAGAAGATAAGCCGGGCGGATCCGAAGCTTTTTAAGAGAAAGCTGATAACTGCTTTCTGTCCGGATGAGACAGGATAATACCATTACACAGGAAATACACTGGGAGATCACCGTTGCGACTGCTACTCCCGCCACTCCCATGGAAAAGACAATGACCAGAAGCAGGTTCAGAGCCGCATTGGCTGCTCCTGAAATAACCAGAAACAGCAGCGGCCTCTTCGTATCACCTACTGCCCTTAAGATTGCAGCCCCATAATTATAAAGCATGAAAAAGGGCATTCCCATGAAATAGATCTTCATATAAAGAGCTGCCTGACTGATCACATCATCCGGTGTATCCATCAGCTCCAGTGCACCTCTCGAAAAAAACAGTCCTGCAAGAACCATGACACATCCACTGATCAGGGCAAACAGCATCGCTGTGTGTACTGTTTCTGACATTTCCTTCTGCTTCCCTGCTGCATAATATCTGGCGGCCAGCACATTGGCTCCCAGCGAAACACCGATAAAAAGGTTGATGAACAGATTGATCAGGGCAGTAGTGGATCCCACTGCCGCCAGCGCCTGACTGCCGGTGAAGCGTCCAACCACTACAATATCCACTGCATTAAACAAAAGCTGCAGGATCCCTGACAGCATCAGCGGCAGGGAAAACGAAATCAGCTTATCCATGATCGTTCCGTTGCACATATCAATTTCGTATTTATTTGCCTGCACTTCTTTTGTCATTCCTGTTGCCTCTTCAGTCATGTTTTCTTTCAAAATACTCTCTTGCAAACTCCATGTCCTGTACCAGTTCAAGAGTACCTATATACTGGCCATTCCTGTCTCTGACTGCCATATATTTCACCAGCATGATCCTGCCGTTTTTATTCATCCACACCGGCACCTCATCCAG
>UQXS01000091.1 GCA_900545125.1 uncultured Ruminococcus sp. | reverse complement strand
TATATACATCCATTGGCTTGCTGATTTGAAAAACTATCATGAGTCCGACAATACCGAGCAAAATAGTCGAGGATGTTGCTATTTCCGCCTGAGTAACCTCAAAAACACTGCCAAAATACATCATAGCTGCTACTATAATAGTATCGGTGATGCCTGCCGGAAGAGCTTTCAGCAGTATATTTTTTATAAATCTTCCACGAATAATTTCTTTGTTCGGCATCTGCGACAGTACAAGAGCCGGCAGTCCGATAGTAAAAAGGCTTATAAGCGAGATCTGCGACGGTTTGAGAGGATATGCTATACCGAAACATATCGTAAGGATTGATAGTATAAGTGAAAAAATATTTTTAACAAGAAAGAGACTTCCCGACCTTTCCAGATTGTTTACAACTTTACGTCCTTCCAGAACAACATCCGGCATTTTTGAAAAGTCCGATTCCAGCAATACAAGCTGAGATGCCTGACAGGCAGCGTCGCTGCCCGATGCCATAGCAACGGAACAGTCGGCATCTTTCAGGGCGAGAATATCATTTACGCCGTCACCTGTCATTGCAACAGTTTTGCCGTTCTTTTTAAGAGCCTTTACAAACTTCCGTTTCTGATCGGGAGTAACACGCCCGAAAACTGAATAACGCATTACAGCGTCGTTTATTGATTCATCGGTCGTCAGCGTTGATGCGTCAATATAATCGGACGCATTTTTTATTCCTGCCTGCTTTGCCACCTCAGAGACCGTCACCGGATTATCGCCCGAAATGACCTTGATATCCACCCCTTGTTCGGCAAAATATCTGAAAGTATCCGGCGCATCCTTACGGATAGGATTTGACAGGATAACAAAACATATCGGCATAACAGCACCGTTTAAAGCTTTTCCGTCCGGATAGCCGTTATACTTGACAAAGGCAAGAACTCTGTAGCCCTTTCTGCCGTTTGATTCAATAACCTCACGATATTCCGCATAACGTTCGCCAAGTATAAAATCAGGAGCGCCAAGAATATATGCACCGCTTTCAAAAGTCACGCTGCTGTATTTGAATTCAGAAGAAAATCCTGTATGAGCCACAGGCAGCATTCCTCCCGGACGTCTGAAATAATTTTTCACGGCACGCATTGTTTCGTTATCTGCCGCCTGCGATGCGGCAAAATCGCTGACGAGACTGTTTATCATCTCTTCGGAATACTGACTTCCGGCAGGGATAACACCTGTCACCGCCATGGAATTTTCAGTGATAGTTCCCGTTTTATCAACACATAAAACGTTTACTCTGGCAAGAGTTTCAATGCATTTCATATCATGGACAAGAACCTTGTCAAATGCAAGTCTCATAGCGCTTACAGCCAGAGAAACACTTGCGATAAGAAACAGTCCTTCCGGTATCATTCCGATAACGGATGCAACCATTGACTGAACACTGGTCTTGATATTTCCGCTGATATGATACTGCTGCATGAACATGACTGAACCAAGAGGCACAATGATAATTCCGGCAGTTGTAACTATCCTGCTGAGCGAGCGTATCATCTCCGACTGCTCGCCCTTTTTGGCTTTCTTCGCCTGTAATGTCAATTGAGATATATACGATTCGCTTCCCACTTTTTCGAGCTTGGCATGACATGAACCGGAAACGATAAAGCTTCCCGACATGAGCTTGTCCCCCGGATTTTTAACTATCTCATCCGATTCTCCGGTGAGAAGCGATTCATTTACAGAAACGCATCCGCTTACAACAATGGCATCTGCGCTTATCTGATTTCCGGCACGAAACACGGCTATATCATCCAGCACAAGTTCCCTTGACGGAACGTTTATCTCACATCCGTCACGTATGACCGAAGTAACGGGAGCATTCAGCATGGTCAGCTTGTCAAGAACGGATTTTGAACGCAGTTCCTGAAAAATTCCTATAAGCGTATTGGCAATGATAATAGGCATAAATGTGAGGTCACGATATGAACCGACTGCGATAAGAAGCACCGAAAGCGCAGCAAAAAGGAAATTGAATCCGGTAAAAATATTGCCTGCACATATCTCCTTAACAGACTTTGAGGGCGATTCAACCGGCTTATTGTCATAGCCTTCTGCTTTCCGCCTTGCCGCCTGTTCAGATGTCAGTCCGGTGTTTATATCTGTATCTATCCTCTCCGGCAACGGCTTCACGGCAGGTTCGCTTTTTTCTTTTCTCATTTTAACACCTCGAAAATTTTATACTATAATCATTATAACATACTGTTATTATTATTTCAACATGAATGGTAAAATAATCATGATTTTATCACATTAGCAAATATTGACGAAACTGTATATATTGTGATATAATATCTGTGAAAGGAGCTGAACGTTATGCAGCTTATTGTCGATCAGAATAATGATACACCCGTTTATTTGCAGATATACCGTGAGCTGCGCAATAAAATCGTCAGCGGAGCATTTCCGGAAGGTACACGGCTTCCCTCAAAACGGACATTGGCAGCAGACTGCGGTGTAAGCGTTGCCACGATCGAACACGCCTACTCGGTTCTCTGCGACGAGGACTACTGCCGAACCCGTGAAAGAAGCGGATGCTATGTTATATACAGTCCAGAAAAAAATTTCCCCGCATCAGAAATTCAAACTCCGAAGATTGATTTTTCAGGTGAAACATCCGGCGATTCCGATACGCTCATTCCATTTTCCGTCTATGCTGCCGGAATAAGACGGGTTCTCTCCTCAATGGGAGAAAATATCCTGCGGAAATCCCCAAGCAACGGCAGCAGCTGGCTGAGGGAAGCAATCGCAAGATATCTGCTCAGAAGCCGTAATATAGCAGCTTCTCCGGAACAGATAATAATTGGCTCAGGAGCAGAATATCTCTACGGCATATGCATTCAGATGCTCGGACGTGACCGTGTGATCGCTCTTGAAGACCCGTCATACGAAAAAATCCGTGCCGTATATACGGCAAACGGAGCACTCTGCGATATGCTTGAAATGGACAACGAGGGAATCTGTCCCGGCGAACTGGAAAGAACGAAAGCATCCGTGCTTCATGTAACGCCGTTCAACAGCTTCCCAAGCGGAATAACCGCTTCTGCGAACCGGCGCCGTGAGTACACAGCTTGGGCTGAACGGCGTGGAGCCGTTATCATAGAGGATGATTACGATTCCGAATTTGCCCTGACAGGAATGGCTCCCGAGACACTTTTTTCAATGAGCGGAGGCAAAAACGTTATTTACGTAAACACGTTTTCCCAGACTGTTGCGCCGTCCATACGTGCAGGATATATGCTGCTTCCATTGGAATATCTGCCGATATACAGCGAAAAAGCAGGATTCTACACCTGTACAGTTCCTTTGCTTGAACAGTTCTTTCTGGCTGATCTTCTTGACAGCGGCGGCTTTGAACGAAACATCAATCGTCTCAGGCATCAGAAAAAAATCGTCAACCAGAATCAAAAAAGTAGTTGACAAAATATTTCAGCTGTGATATAATAAAAACCGTACCGGTACAAGTTTAATCTTAAAAAGGAGTTATTTATGTCAGAAGCTGTCAAAAAAAGTAAATTCACAACAAAGGAACTTGTTCTCACCGCCATGATGGTTGCACTTATGGCGGTCTGCTCGTGGATATCCATTCCGTCCACAGTTCCATTTACGCTTCAGACGTTCGCCGTTTTCTGCGCCGTTTCTCTCCTGGGTGGCAGGAACAGTCTGTTTGCAGTGCTTGCCTATCTGCTTATCGGAGCTGTCGGAGTACCCGTATTCGCAGGTCCTTCCGGCGGTATAGGAATCATTCTCGGAACTACGGGAGGATATATGCTCGGTTTTATTTTTATAACCCTGATATGCTGGGGAGCTGAAAAACTTCCTGTCAGACATATATCCGTACGTATCGCAGCCATGATAATCGGGATCGACGTTATGTATGTTTTCGGAACAGCCTGGTACATTCTGGTCTATACCGACAAAACAGGGGCTGTAACTATCGGACAGGCGCTGAAATGGTGCGTTGTTCCATTTGTTATCCCCGATCTTGTCAAGCTGGTTCTCGCCGTGGTAATCAGTGAAAGGATCAAAAAATATGCAGGGATATAGCCTCAGACCCCACCACGGACTATGCATTGCTTTTTTTGTAGGAAAAGGATACAGTCCGGATTTCACTGAAAATATGACTGCTGTCATCAGACATCTTGAATCGGAAAATCCAATGATAACACTGGTGACCGGAGCAGACATAATCTGCCGGAGCTGTCCGCACTGCCATAACGGCATATGCGGTTCAGATGAAAAAGTTCTTGAATATGACAAATCAGTTTTGGCATTCTGCGGTCTGAACTCTGCCGATATTCTCCACTGGAAAGATTTCAGAAAGCAGATGCATGATCAAATAATAAATGCCGGATATCGCAGAACAATATGCGGAAACTGCCAATGGGATCCGCTCTGCAGATTTTGTCAACCGCTTGAAAAATCACATTTGTAACTTCATATCAATTAATTGGGCTGCCTCACGAGAGGCAGCCCAAATCATACGACTTTAATATAAAGTGTTCTGTATTATTCTGTTCTCAATGCTTCAACAGGATCTTTCTTAGCCGCAACACTTGCAGGAATAAGTCCGGATATGAGTGTAAGAAGCATACTGATGACCACGAGAATAACAGCTCCGGCTACGGGGACGTGAGCCCTGAGCGTATCAAGATCCGTTACATGGTGTATCACCATATTAATTGGTATCGTCAGCAGAACGGATATCAGTATACCCATGATTCCGGCAGTTAAGCCGACAAGCATGGTCTCTGCGTTGAATACGGTTTTTACATCGTGCTTGGAAGCTCCCATTGCACGAAGTATTCCGATCTCACGTGTACGTTCAAGAACAGAGATATAAGTGATAATTCCTATCATGATAGAAGAAACTACCAGTGAAATTCCGACAAATGCAATGAGCAGATATGAGATTCCGCTGATGATTCCGGTGACAGACGACATGAGCAGAGCAACCAGATCGGTATAATTGATCTGATCTTCTTCCGGTTTGCCCTCGTTATATTTCGAGATCTCTCCGGCAATTTCCTCCTTATCCTCAAAGGACTTTGCATAAATTCTGATTACGGACGGATCATTCACATTGGCGTAACCGAGAATAAAGAGATTATCTTCATAGGTGAAAGAGGATGTCTGCTGTGAAGTATATCCGTCAAACAGCGCAATATAGGCATCGTCGGAGAATTTTGTCCTGCCGTAGAGTTCAAGGATATCCTCGTCAGAAATTCCGCTGTAATACTTGGTTTTTTCGATATTTATATAAGTAGGAACGAACTTTTCAAGGATAAGCGGTGCTGCTCCTGCGAATTCTTCATCACTAAGCGGTGCAAGCATATCTATAGTTGAAGCAACTTCACCTGATTCGTCGATCTGTGCATATTCGTCAAGAGTTGACATAAGTTCCTGACGATTGGCAGGGTCAAGATATTTTTCCGTTGTCTCTGATATTTCTTCATCGGACGGAATAGCCAGCAGGAATCGTGCTGCCTCTGTTTTCTGCTTATCGTCAATGTTTGCCAGACTTGCCTTTGCAGCCATAACTTTAGCGGAATCAGTCGGTTCAACGTAGTCACTGCTCTTGAATTTCTTTCCGGTAAGGAGATCGGTTTCCTTGTCTGCGACCTGCGCCTTTACAAGCTCGCTGGAATTTGTTTTTTCAATAACATAATCGGTAAGTCCCTTTGTATAGCCAAGATAACCGTTAATCATTGTTACCGTTGCATCAGGATCAGGCTTGATAAATCCTACTACTTTCAGCTTTGTGCCTTTGCTTTCGTCATCAAAGAGCGTATTAAGACCTACGGAGCTATCGGTAAGATCAGTATATCCGCTGCCGTCGCTCTTCTTCTGGTAATATTCGCAAGGAAGTATCATTTTGAATTCCTGAGACAATATTTCGTCAAAAGACCACTGTGTTTCGCCGTAATTTGCGATTTCCTTTCCCTGCATAGCAGAAAGAATGATATTTCTCATATACTCCGCCGGTTTCAGACCAAGGGCATAGGTAACGACATCGGGAATCTGATTATTTGAGTTGAGAACGACAACCACCTCGTCGTAGTTTTCGGGCCAACGTCCGGAAACAACATCATACTGTTCTTCAAGAAGCGGATTGATATAACTTCCGTCGTCAGCCGGAAGGAGTTCCTCCCAAACCGGAATAGACATCATGCTGGTGGAGTTGCTTGCTCCCATCATGGACATCTGCTGCTCCTGGGTTTCCTCCGTTCCCATCTGCGAGTTGAACAATTTAGTGAGATCGGACTGAACGATATTTCCGTTCTGATCTTTGGTAAATATCGGCATCTGAATGTCATATCCATATGCAACAGCGTTTGAACGGTCCTTAATGTACTGACTATCATCAAGGAACTCCTTGAATTTTGCCATATTATTTACCTGGCGAGCAGTGCTGTTAAGTGTATTGAACATCTCATAGATATCTGTATTTGCATAGACTGTTTCCGGATCGTCCTGTCCTTTCTGCGCTTCCGGTTCGGACATCATAATTGACATAAGTTCCTGTGTATCGGCGCTTTCCTTATAGATCTGTATAGGATATGAGGACAGCGTCTCCTCCTGCACCTGACCGATATAATCGTTAATTCCGGTTGAAAGCGACAGAATAAGTGCAATTCCGATTATACCTATCGAACCGGCAAAAGCAGTAAGGATAGTACGTCCTTTTTTTGTCATTAAATTGTTGAGTGAAAGTGAAACAGCCGTAAGGAATGACATTGAAACACGGCGTTTTTTTCCTTCTTCCGGTTCTTTGACCTCCTCAGGCTCAAAGGGATCACTGTCCCCTGTAAGACTGCCGTCTTTTATCCTGACAATTCTTGTAGCATACTGCTCAGCAAGCTCCGGGTTGTGAGTTACCATAATAACAAGCTTATCTTTTGCGATTTCTTTAAGCAGTTCCATTACCTGAATGCTGGTCTCGCTGTCAAGAGCTCCCGTAGGCTCATCGGCAAGCAAAATATCCGGATTATTAATGAGAGCACGTGCAATAGCTACACGCTGCATCTGACCGCCCGACATCTGATTTGGTTTTTTGTGGAGCTGATTGCCAAGTCCAACTTTTTCAAGAGCTTCTTTTGCACGCTTTCTGCGCTCGGATTTTGAAACGCCGGAGATCGTAAGAGCAAGTTCAACGTTTGAAAGGACGCTCTGATGGGGTATAAGATTATAGCTCTGGAAGATAAAGCCGATTGAATGGTTGCGGTATGCGTCCCAGTCCCTGTCTTTGTACTTTCGTGTGGATATGCCATTGATTATCAGATCGCCGGATGTATAGTGGTCAAGACCTCCGATAATATTGAGCATAGTCGTTTTTCCGCAGCCGGAATGACCGAGAATAGCAACAAATTCACTTTCACGAAAACTTATATTAACGCCGTTCAGAGCTGTAACCTTGTTTTCGCCGCCGCCATATTCCTTTACAATATCTTTAAGCTGAAGCATTGATCCAATCCTTTCTAAAAAATATAATTAATGATAGTGTCTTTAAAAATAAATACAACTTATTATAGCACTTTGACGAATAATTGTCAATGGATTTGTAAATATTTCACAATGTTTTCACATAAAAGCAACACCGCACAAAACTCATGCGGTGTTGTTATAAATTTATTCTTACTTCATGCCGTAACTTTTAAGCAGATTTTCGATTTTTTCATGGGGATCAATGATCTTGCTGATAGAAACATCATGGTTGATTGCCTCTATAAAGTATGCGATATACTTGGAAACATCCACCTCATGGAACCACTCTCTACTGAGAAGTTCAGGAGTTCTATATGTAAGATTAGTACCAAACACGCCGTCAATGATGCCGTCTTTGTAAGCTTTATCGAACTTTTCAAGACCATTCGTGAAGATAGCATATGTGGCATAAGCAAAAATTCTTCCTGCCTTCTTTTTCTTCAATTCATAAGCAAGATCAAGCATTGATTCGCCTGATGAGATAATATCATCTGAAACAAATATATCCTTGCCCTCAACAGGATTGCCAAGGTACTCGTGAGCAACGATAGGATTTCTGCCGTTAACAATAGTTGAATAATCACGTCTCTTGTAGAACATACCCATTTCAACGCCAAGAACGGAAGCATAATACATATTTCTGTTAAGAGCTCCTTCGTCAGGGCTTACGACCATGAACTTGTCCTTGGAATAATTAATATCCTTGATTTCACGAAGCATGGTTTTGAGAACCTGATATGTGGGCATAACGTTGTCAAATCCCATAAGGGGAACAGCGTTCTGTACACGTGGATCATGAGCATCGAAAGTAACGAGGTTGGATACGCCCATAGCCTCAAGTTCCTGAAGTGCGAATGCACAGTCGAGAGATTCACGATAGCTTCTTCTGTGCTGTCTGCCGCCGTAAAGGATCGGCATTATAACGTTTATCCTGTGTGCCTTACCGCTGGCCGCCTGGATTATTCTCTTGAGATCCTGGAAATGATCGTCAGGAGACATTGCATTTTTCATGCCGAAATAGTCATATTTGACATTGTAGTTGCCAACGTCAATAATTATAAAAAGATCCATTCCTCTTACGGTTGACTTGATAAGCCCCTTTCCGTCACCAGAAGAAAAACGAGGGCATTCACTTTCCAAAAGGAAAGAATCAACATCGACTCCTCCGTTACGTGCCCATTCTACAAGATATTTATTGATCTTGCCGCCAAGCTCAGTAACGCTGTTCATGGCAATGATACCTATAGGGGCAACTGTTGATTCACGTCCAAATAAAATTTCACTTGAAGCTGTCATAAAATTATTTTCGCACATAGAAATTCTGTGCGATACTCCTTTCATTTACTTACAGAAATTCTGAATATAGGATTCAATATCCTGTGCTATGATCTGCTTTGCCACATCTGCATGGTCGATCTCATTTACCGCTGTAGTCTTGTTTTCAAGTTCCTTGTAAACGGTAAAGAAATGCGTCATTTCGTCAAAGATATGTTTGGGCAGCTCTGAAATGTCGGTATACATATTATAATTCGGGTCGTCAAAGGGAATAGCAATTATTTTGTCGTCCCTATGATCATTGTCCAGCATTCTGATAACGCCGATAGGATAACATCTAACCAGAGTAAGCGGAATGAGCTTTTCCGAGCAGAGCACAAGAACGTCAAGGGGATCGTTATCGTCAGAATAGGTACGTGGAATAAATCCGTAATTTGCCGGGTAGTGGGTAGATGTGTGCAGTATCCTGTCCATTTTTATAAGAC
>UQXS01000090.1 GCA_900545125.1 uncultured Ruminococcus sp. | reverse complement strand
CTGCTATTCCCGTAACGGAAATGCAGATATCGGCTCCGGAGACCTTTTTCAGTCCTCTGACCATTTCAAGAGCAACCTCACGGCTTACAACTCCGTATTTTTCAATAGTTTCAGGAGAAACATCCAGAAATCTGTTTTTCATTCTCTCAGAATAAGTGCAGATTCCCAGTTCAAAAATTCCGGATGCTCCCGGCACTGCCGTTATCAGTTCCGACAAAAGACCTCCGGTGCAGCTCTCCGCAGTAGAAACAGATATACCTCTCCGTACCAACAATTGTACAACATTTGTAACCAATTTGTCAAGATTTTCGGCGGTATATTTGTCATATTCAACAATTTTCACATTTGCCCTCTCCTTATTCTATGTTAATCATCAACAAAAGTCGTTCACTGAATTGTAACAATCTCAATTAAAATTAAAGGTTTTCATTTCGGTATTTTCAACTGCTTTCTGAATAAGAGGTTCAAAATCAAAGCTGTTCTGAGCTTTCTCCACATCCGTGAGCTGCGGACGTACCTTCGGATGACGTGGAGTAAATACCGTACAGCAATCCTCATACGGAAGAGTTGATGTCTCAAATGTATCTATTTTACGTGCAATTTCAATGATTTCTGTCTTGTCCATGCCCACAAGAGGACGGAACACGGGAATCCGGCAGACCGCATCCGTACAAGCGATAGCCGCCATAGTCTGACTTGCAACCTGTCCGACACTTTCTCCGGTGATAAGAGCAAGGCAATTTTCCCTGGCTGCTATTCTCTGGGCGATCTCCATCATAAGACGTCTCATTATAATTGTAAAGAATTCCTCCGGACAATTATCTTTGATTGCTTCCTGAATCTCTGTAAACGGTACGCAGTGAAAGGCAATTCCGCCGCAGTAATCGGTAAGTTTTTCGCAAAGCTGCTCGACCTTAAGCTGTGCACGGTCAGATGTATAAGGCGGACTTACATAATGTATTGCCTCAATATAGACTCCTCTTTTTGCCATCATCCAGCCTGCAACAGGACTGTCAATTCCTCCGGAAAGAAGAAGCATTGCCTTTCCGCTGCTTCCCACCGGCAGACCTCCTGCCCCTTTCAGATTTTCTCCGTGTACGTAAGCGTTCGTATCACGTATCTCCACTGTAACCGTTACCTGCGGATTTTTCACATCAACTGTAAGGTGCGGAAATTTTTCAAGAAGGATCCCGCCCAGTTCCATGCAGATCTCAGGGGACTTCATAGGAAAAGCCTTGTCCGCTCTCTTGGCATTCACTTTGAAAGTGGCAGCATTGTTCAGCACATCGGCAAGATATTCAACGCTTTTTTCTGCGATATCGTTAAAATCCTTCTCACAGACGCAGGCACGGCAGAGAGTTGCAATTCCGAATATTTTTCCCACACGGTCTACTACATCCGAAAGATCGGCATTTTCATCATTCGGGGTGATATACATTGTAGACTGCGCAGATGTGCAGGTAAAGCTCCCCAGCGGCTTTATCCTCCGCTTAATGTTCTTTGTGAGCATATCTTCAAAAGTCCGCTTGTTAAGTCCTTTCAAAGCCATTTCACCATATTTTGCAAGTACAACTTCTTTCATTTTCGTAATCCTTTCTATCCTCTTATTTTTTCAAGCCCCTCACGGAGAGCCGACACAAACAAATCAAGTTCAGCCTCCGTTGTCTCTGCCGTTATGCTGATTCTCAGAGCGCTGTCTGCTCTTTTTCCGGTGATTCCGAACTGTTCCAGAACGCCGCTTTGCGCTCCTTTTGAACACGCCGAACCGCTTGATACGTAAATCTCCCTGCTTTCAAGAAAATGAAGCATGATTTCAGACCGCTTTCCTACTGCCGAAATATTTATGATATACGGAGATCCGTCATCCGGCGAATTTATTTCTATATTTTCAATATCCGATAATTGTCCGAGAAGATATTTTTTGAGTTCAGCCGCTCTGTCAAACCGCTGCCCGATATCTGCGGCAAGAGTTTCCGCAGCAGCTCCGAATGCGGCTATCAAAGGAACACTTTCCGTTCCGGAACGAATTCCCTTTTCCTGCTTTCCTCCTGTGACAACCGGAAGAACCCTGATACCTTTCTTTATATAAATAGCTCCTGCACCCTTAACGCCATGGATTTTATGACCGCTGAAAGAAATCAGGTCAGCTCCCAGAGAATTTACCCTGACCGGAAGCTTCATATATCCCTGAACGCAGTCGCAGTGTGTAATAATATCCGGAAAGCGGCGTTTTACGGCAGTGAAAGTCTCCTTTACAGGGAGAATATAACCGGTCTCGTTATTGACAAGCATCATGCTGATAAGACAGGTATTTTCGTCGCATGATTCGAGGAAATCCTCAGAATATATCCTTCTGTCGCTTCTTGGAGAGATCCTCACTACCTCAAATCCATTCTTTTCAAGAGCGGCAGCGGTTTCTTCAACTGAAGCGTGTTCAACTGCCGAGATAATTATTTTCCGACGTTTTCTTCCATACGCAGCCGACGCTCCACGAAGAGCAAGATTATTGCTTTCAGTAGCTCCGGATGTGAAAATGATGTTGTCAGGTAATGCACCTATAGTATCGGCAATTATCTTTCTGGCTCTGTCCATGACAAGCTGAGCATCCAGCCCAGCTCTATGCAGAGAAGATGGATTCCCGAAATTAACTGTCATTGCATCGACGGCTGCGGCAACAGCCGGGGCACATGGTCTGGTGGTTGCAGCGTTATCAAGATAAACAGGCATTTTCTAAACTCCTAATATTTTTTATATTCACACCGTATGACGATGCTATAAATTTAATTATAACATATATGAAGCAAAAAAGCCACTGTTTTTTGTAAAAAATCAGAAAAATATCTGAAAAAATAAGGGCAGTCATAACGCTGCCCTCAATGATTCTAAATATTTCTTTTTTTCGTGTATATCAGCGATGAGTTTTTTAATCAGCTTATCTTCAACAAGTCTTTCCGCCCTGGTCTTGCAGTCGTGAGCTGCTTCCTCCGCCCTGAATGCGCAGCGTTCAGCCGTCACTATATCATTCCCCACATAGAAATAATAAGCAGCAAGAATACGCTGTGCATCGGCATCCATATCGCTGTGCAGCTGGTCTTTCAGCATATCATAAAAATAATCTGCCCGTGACTTATTAAGGCATACCGCCGAATAATAATACAGCAAATCGTAATAAGCTCTCGACCATGCTATAAGATACTCTTTTGGCATATCAATATAATCAATTTTCAGCGCTGTTTCCTGAGAATGAATTATCTCACCTGCACCGGCAATATCATCATCCCAGAGCTTCTTTATAAAAGCAATAACAAGATAATTTACAATATTTGATTTTGTAGCTCTGCTGTCCATCATCTTGTAATCAGGAACGTCTATATCATCAAAAGAAAGACCGTCCCTCATCTTGTCATGGATCTCGGCACGTTGTTTGTTTACTTCCGAAAAACGCCGTTTTAATGCGGTATAAAGACATATAAAATTCACAATCAGGAACAATACAAACCAAGCGCCGATACCCAGAAGGAAAGCGATTATCCTTTCATCGGCATTCTTATCTGTCCACAGCCTTACCATAAATACATTGTAAGCAGCGCATGCAAGCACATCTATCGTCATCTCTATGACAAAGGCAGCTATAACTGATCGGTCTGTGTCCTCGTCCTTACGCATTTCCAGTTCACAGACAGGAGAAAAACCGATATGACTGAATCCACTGTGTTCCCGATAAAATACGTTTATGAACCTGAATAGAACAACATTCCGTCCGAACGCTTTATTTACCGTGAATTTCACGAGATTCATAAAACCTGAAACCACAGTAACGCCTATAAACGTTCCGAAAAAAAATAATAAAACTCCCATAAATCCCTCTGTATCACATCATTCGCTCATTCTGGCACGAATATACTTTTCAAGCATATCAACGGTGCGGTCTATTCCAAGACGGCTGCTGTTGATGCTGAGATCGTAAAGTCTCGAATCTCCCCAGTGACCTGAGCAGTGATAGTTGTGATAGCGCTTTCTCTTTCTGTCCTTTTTGTCTATGAGATCTCTTGCTTTTTCCTCGGACAGCTCATAGACATCCATGACACGCTTAACTTTTTCATTTGTATCGCCCAGAATAAACAGCGATACAAGACCCTTATACTTACGCAGTTTCGTTTCGGAGCAGCGTCCCACTACCACAAACGATTCCCCGCTTGCGGCTTTGTCCTCAATGAATTTAAACTGCATTTCTGCGATATTGTCCTCGATAGAGTTGCTGTATCCCCTTACAGAACGTGAAAAAAGCCTGTGCTTCGGATTTTCATTATATTTCTCGATTTCTTCCGGTGCAAGTCCGGTCTTTTCTGCGATCTCAAGAATAAGATGACGGTCATATATCGGCATCTCAAATCTCTTTGCAAGTGCCTCGGCGATAACACGACCGCCGCTGCCGAATTCACGTCCGACTGAAATAATTATCTGTCCCATAATTTCCTCCTGTTAATTTCAAATATAGCGTACAAATATATATACTGTCGAAATAGCAAGTACCATTACTGTTGCAGGAGCAAGTTTTTTGCAGTATCTTCCCCAGCTTACAGGATGACCGTTCTTGGCTGCTACGGAAGTTCCTACAACATTTGCGGAAGCTCCGATGGGAGTTGCGCTTCCGCCGATATCCGTACCGATAGAAAGCGTCCATGCAAGCGTATGCAGACTTACTCCGGTCGAAGCGGCAAGACTCTGTATAACAGGAACCATTGTGGCCGCAAACGGAATATTATCAACAAAAGCACTGGCAATCGCCGATACCCAGAGAATAATAGCTATCATTGCCATTGCGTTTCCGCCGCTTATTTTTTCAATGAACTGTGCGATAAGTTCAAGGATTCCGGTTTCTTCAAGGCCGCTTACAACGATAAACAGTCCGATAAAGAATACTACAGTCTTATAATCCACCTTTTTCATGATTTCAGGTGTACTTTTTCCTGCCGCTATAATCGTAATGACTGCTATTGCAAGACCGATAGTTGCAACCGTAAGATGAGTTATGGAATGTGTTACAAGAAGAACAACAGCAAGTCCGAAAATAAGGCTGCTGACAATGAAGTCCTTCTTGTTTGTAATAGCCTCCGACGGCTTGGGAAGCTTGCTTATGTCGATTTTTTCGGCGTTATCCGAAACAAGTTCCTTCCTGAACGCAAAGTAGAAAAATACCACTGAAAATACAAGCGATATTCCGGCAGCCACGCCCGTATTGCTGAGAAAATCAAAAAATGAATATCCCATAGAAGTTCCCACAATAATATTAGGAGGATCTCCGCACATCGTAGCGCTTCCGCCCAGATTTGCGCAGAAAATCTCCGACAGTATCATCGGCACGGGATTGAACCTGAGAAGCTGTGCAAGTTCGATAGTTACAGCCGCTAAAAACATGATAACAGTAATGCTGTCGATAAACATTGAAAGAACTGCCGACATTATCATGAATGTGATAAAGACAGGTATCGTCCGGCATTTTACCAGAAATGCTATCTTCATGCAGAGCCAGCGGAAAAATCCTGCTTTCGCCATTCCCTCGACCATTACCATCATTCCGGCAATGAAGATTATCGTAGCCCAGTTGATACCCTTGCTTTCGCTTTCCGACGTGGCATACCAGAATTCTGTCGTTGCGAAATTCTTTATCGCAAGCGTATTCCAGATTGCAGTCCAGCTGTGCTGACAGATACCGAAAACTACGGCAATAGTCAGAACTCCGCTGCCAAGCGTCACGTAATGCCGCTCTATTTTGTCAAGCACGATCATAATGAACATTGCAACAAAAATTATTACGGCAAAAATTTGTGCTGTCATAAAAAAGCCTCCATTAAAATCAAAAATCCATTACGAATTATAGCACATCCGCTCAGATTTTTCAAGAAAATTCAGACAGGATGATAATTTTCTACAAATAAGGTCCGTTTTTTCACCCGTCTATCACTTTTTTGGACAACTTGTCGATAACTCTTGCAAAAAAGAGATATATGTGGTATACTAATAGAAATTGGAATTACAGGAGTTAAAAATCTATGATGTATTTTTTGCTAATAGCAGGCTTCGTCCTGCTTATAAAGGGTGCCGACTTCTTCGTTGAGGGCAGTTCATCAGCCGCAAAGAAACTAAGCATACCGCCAATCATCATCGGCATGACAATCGTTGCAATGGGAACAAGTCTGCCGGAGACATCTGTAAGCATCAGCGCTTCACTGGCTGACAAAAACGACCTTTCTATCAGCAACGCCGTCGGTTCAAATATTTTCAATCTTATGATCGTGGCAGGTCTTTGCGCAATTCTTTGTCCGCTGCCGATAAACCGTGATACATTGAAAAGAGATTTTCCTTTTTCAATACTTGCAGCCGCTGTTCTGCTCGGATTCGGATTTTTCACCGGCAGCATATCACGCATAGCTGGAATCGTTTTGCTGCTTTTGTTTATATTTTTCCTTTACATCATGGTAAACAGCGCTTTGAAGGCAAGACGATCCGATACTCTGATAAGCGATGAAGAGGAAATCAAAATACTTCCTGCCTGGCGATGCATCATATATATAATCGGCGGAATAATCGCCATTGCTGCCGGAGGAAAAATGGTGGTTGAGGGGGCATCAGATATTGCAAAAAGTCTTGGTATGTCGGACAACCTTATAGGCATGACAATAGTTGCTCTCGGCACAAGCCTGCCTGAACTTGTTACGTCGGTCATAGCTGCCAGAAAAAACGAAATAGATATGGCTCTTGGAAATGTTATCGGGTCAAACGTCTTCAATATCCTCTTTGTACTCGGGATCGCCGCTGTCATTTCGCCTATTGGATTTACAATACAGAATTCCATTGATACAATATTCCTCATAGCTTCAAGTCTGCTGGTGCTCGCTTTCTGTCTGCCGAAGAAAAAACTCGTCAGATGGCACGGAATATCAATGGCAGTTCTGTATGCAGGATACACCGTTTATCTTTTTGTGAGATAATTTTCTTATCAGGTCTTGACGTTTCCGGAAAAATAGTGTAAAATAAGAAAAGGTTAATCAGGGATGAATCCCAATAATATATGGAGGCTTTTACTATGTCTAAAACTTTTATCGTTGAAACATCCGCCCGTCACGTACACGTAACTCAGGAGCACCTTGAAATTCTTTTCGGCAAGGGTTATGAGCTTACAAAGAAAAAAGATCTTTCCCAGCCCGGTCAGTTTGCCTGCGAGGAGAGAGTAACAGTCGTTGGCCCTAAAAAGGAACTTGCCGGCGTTTCTATCCTCGGTCCTGTACGTCCTGAAACACAGGTCGAGCTTTCCGCTACTGATGCCCGTTCTATCGGAATTGCTGCTCCTATCAGAGAATCCGCTGACATTGCAGGATCAGGTGCCTGCAAGCTTATCGGCCCTGCCGGCGAAATTGAAATCTCCGAGGGCGTTATCGTTGCTAAGAGACACATTCATCTTACTCCTGCCGACGCTGAGGAACTTGGCGTAAAGGACAAGCAGGTAGTATGGGTAAAGCTTGCTACTCCTGAGAGAAGTGCAATTCTTGGCGACGTTGTGTGCCGCGTTTCTGAAAAGTATGCACGTGCAATGCACATCGACACCGACGAATCAAACGCTGTAGGCGCAGGACGTGAACTTTACGGCGAAATCGTTGAAATAGGCTGATTTTCTTGGGTTTTAAGGCAAATACATAAAAACGGCTCTCCGTTCATCCGGAGAGCCGTTTTTTTAATATTCTATCGTATAAAGCTCTTTATTCTTAAAATAGGCAACCTTTTCGCCATTGGCAACGATCATAGTATCAATTCCTATATTCTCTGAAAGTTTCTCAATATCTCCGTTTGCGTATAGACAGAACAAATCAAACTTTGTTCCCTCCGAATCACTGTTTCTTTGCAGAAAAAGAATTTTCCCGAAATCGGGCGGAAGATAATTCGGCGTGGCAATGCTCTGACAGCCGTCTGCACGATAATAGTTTCCGCTTTCCATGTCATAAATATAACTTTTAGCAGTTGATTCGCCGAAGTTAAAGTCAAAAGAAATAAATCTTCCGCTTACATTCATTTGCGCAACATAATTATCCGGATCCTGCTTTAATTCATATGCGATTTCTTTCAGGCAGACTGACGATTCAAGCTCGCCGTTTTCATTGTAGATATTAAGACAAGGCTCTGTTGAATCCGATGTCTGCGCATATTCGTAGATATGATCTCCGTTTGCGGTATAGACAAGCCTTTCCTTACTGGAATTATATTTCTTTGTTATTATCTCTCTGCTGCCGCTTTTATTAAACAACATTACATGAATAGTCTGATTATACCCCTGACCTGTCGCCCATATCTCCATATAGGAATCTTTGCCGACGGCATGAGTTGTACGCATAAGGCTGTCGCTGCCTTCACCCTTCTGAATTATTTCAGCGACGTTTGTACGTGTGTCCAATAAATAATGTATCCGACCTTCAGAGCCATACATAACAGAATATATCCTGCCATCAATAAATGCAGTATCTCCTGTTTTTACATTGAATCCCGGAACAATTCCATTAAATTCAGTTGATTCTCCCGTGGTAAGATCGTATTTATAAAAAGACATATCAGGACAATTTGAAAAATTACAGATCCACTTTTCAAAATAAGCATATTTATCATCTAATGCAATCAAAGCTAACGAGTCATATTCACTGCCGAGATAATCGGTATACACAAAACCGTCTGCCTTGACGTTTTCCTTGTTTTCGGATACCCCATCAGGCAGTTCTACAGGCGGAGTGTAATAGAATGCGCTGTTCTCTGACGCATATTCAGTGTTTGCGGCAGTGGTAATTTCTGTATAGGTTACAGAAGTGGTTTATATCGGAGAAATAATTACATTGCCGTCCGTGTCCTTATCACTGTCATCAGCATTTTTTTCACAGGACGTTACCGTAATTGCTGCTGTCAATGCCAGAGAGAAACATATTATTTTTTTCATAAGTTCCTCCATTATAATGTCAATATTGCCCTAAAATTTAATCACTGTAATTCTCACGCAGGAACTTTATTTCACTTGCATATCCCTCGATATCGTTAGGTGTTTCCAGAATAACGGGAAGTCCACGGAGCTTCGGATGATTTATCACTCTTATCAGAGCGTCCGCACCGATATGTCCCTCACCGATCTTAGCGTGTCTGTCCTTATGTGCTCCCAGAGGATTCATACTGTCGTTAAGATGAATTGCTTTCAGCCTGTCAAGACCGATTATCCGGTCGAATTCCCCTAAAACGCCGTCAAGATCATTGACGATATCATAGCCGCCGTCCCAGACATGACAGGTATCAAAGCAGACACCGAGTTTGTCATTCAGCTCTACTCTGTCGATTATCTCCCGGAGTTCCTCAAAAGATCTTCCGACCTCCGAGCCTTTT
>UQXS01000089.1 GCA_900545125.1 uncultured Ruminococcus sp. | reverse complement strand
AGAGATACGACCTCAGTGAAGAGACGATCGACGTTCTTGAAAAACTGGACAAGGATGTTGATATTCTTGTAACCATGCCAAAGAGCAATTTTGATACTCTGGCTGAAAATCAGTCTGCAGCCTTGAGTTATCAGCTCCAGATGATGAACCAGTATTATGGCACGAATTATAACAGCAATGTTGATGTTCCGTATGATATGATTCCCGTTATACTTGAAAAATACGAAATGTATTCAAAGCAGGGCAGCGGAAAGGGAAGTGTAAATGTAAAATACGCTGATCTGAAAGTTGATCCCGATGCAGCAGCAGAGTATCAGGCTAACTACAGCGGCGGAGAGATACCGTCATACAGTATAGTGGTAGCATCCGGAGATAATGTCAGGGTCATCGCATCAGACGAGATAACCGGAATGCTTGCCGTTGATGAAGCGGCAATGCAGAATAATACTTTTTCGCTGGTATTTGCAGGCGAGAGCCGCCTTACATCAGATATTATGAATGTTGTGGATTCAAATATCATTGACGTTGCCATAATTAAAACGGCAAACGGACAGAATATTTTCAGAACAGACGATGCTGAGCTGGTTGATTCCATTGAAAATGAACTTCTCAGTAAAAACGGCTACAGCTGCACTGATATTGATATTGTAACAGATGAGCTGGACACTGAAAAGTATGATATGGTAGTTATTCCTTTGCCTCAGAATGACTTTACAGAGGATGGAATCAAAAAACTCCAGGATTTTCTTTACAATGACGAAAAATACGGAAAAAACCTGGTGTTCATTCCGTGTTATACGAATATCAATTCTCCAAATCTTGACGAATTCCTTGCCGACTGGAGCATCAGAATTGAAAAGACGCTTATAGGTGATTCAAAGAATTATATGGGTCAGGCAGGATACCAGAATATTCTCCTTAATATCAGTGATTCAGAGTCGGTTGGTGAAGTTCCCAATAAATCGCTGCCGATTATTGCTCCTTTCTCAAGGGAGGTCACGGTACTTGGAAAGAATAATCAGAACAAGGTAACAGAGGTTCTTAAATCTTCGGAGACTTCCGGAATTCTCCAGCTGCTTTCCGAGGATGCTGAATACAGCGAACAGGCAGGAGCAAGAAATGTTGCTGTTATCTCAACAAGAGAGCACGCTGTAGACCTCGACGTTTACAAGAGCCGTGTTATAGCTTTCGGAAGCAGCATGATGTTCTATAATGAATATATAGTACAAAACAATAATTATAACAATGCCAACGTTATACTCAATATGCTGAATATTGCAAACGGCAAAGAGGTAAGTGCTGTTATTCCTGAAAAGGCACTTCAGCAGAATTATATTGCGCCTACATCCAAGGAGTCAGCAGTTATCAAGGTTATAATAGTTGTCATTGCGGCAGGAGTAGCGCTTGCAGGTCTGGCTGTACTCATAAGGAGAAGAAACCGATGAAAAAAGAGGTCAAGGGAATAATTGCTCTCGGCGGAGTGCTTGTTGTTCTCGGCGGAGGACTGGCTGTCATGAAGCTGACTGACAAGTCTGACAGCGAAAGCTCAGACAGCGGAGATAAGTCATCCGTGGAAACAACGACTGCTCCGGAGGGAAGCGGAGTGATTCTTGTAGGTGATTCCGACGGAGAAAAAGAGGGGACTGTTGTATCCGTTCATGTAAAGAATCCGGATGACGAATACGATATTTTCATGACAGATCCGCCGACAGAGGAGATTGCTGCGAAGTATAACATCAAGGGCTGTGAAGATCTTGACATGGATACGGGACTTGTTGCTACTCTTGTAAATAATGTCAACGGAATGCAGTCGGCAGGAATAATAACCGAAAACTGTACGGATTTTGCGAAGTACGGTCTTGAAGATCCGGAGATAACGGCAGAAATGACCTTTGAATCGGGAAAGACCGTGAAGTATTCCGTGGGAATAAAAAATCCGGTGGATACTTCTACATCCTATTTTATGGTAGAGGGCAGCAATTCTGTTTATTTGATTGACAACAGCCGTGTTGCAAATTATTATAAGAAGGTTGAAGATTTTATCAGCAAGACGATGCTTGCATCGCCGGCTGAAGATGATATGCCGATAGTTGAAAGTCTTATTGTAGAGAGGGAAGATCTTGATTACAGGATCGTTCTTGAGCCGAGTGAAACAAGTACGGACAGCAATGCAGGAGGTACGTCTGCTACTCATGAAATGGTTGAGCCGGTCAGCTCGTATCTTGCCGTTGAGAACTCATCAAAGATAACTCACGGTATGTTCGGACTTACTGCAAGCAGTATCTACGCTTATCATTGTACGGATGCTGACATTAAAAGCGCTGGTCTTGATGTTCCTTTCTGCCGTACCGAAATGAAATGCAGCGACGGTAATGATTATGTTCTTTTGCTGAGCAAGATGCAGTCGGATGAAGAAAGCGGACAGTTCTGCTATGCGATGTTTGAAAACGGCAGTGTTATTTATGAAGTTTCAGCGGATAACGCACCGTGGATGACGGTAATGCCTGTTGATATTGCATCAAGGATCATGATCGGCAATACGGTATGGAACATCACCGATCTTACGGTTACGCTTGATACGGGCAAAAAAGAAGTATTCAGTCTTGCACCCATAGATCCTGACAAGGAGAATAATGATTCTGCGGAAGATTTCACGGCAAAGCTTAACGGCAGTGAAATAGAATACGAGCGTTTCAGACTATTTTATAAATTCCTTATATCGGCTAATGCGGAGGATATGGCGTTTGAAGAGACTGTTCCCGATGAAGAGCCGATAGTGACGCTGGAGTATACCGACGGCTATCTTGACAGGGATTATAAATTTGAATTTTACGAATATTCGCCGATGACAGTACTTGTGGCGGTAAACGGAGAATGCAGGTTCTTTGGCAGCAGAGCGTATATAGATACACTCATTGAGAACGTGGGCAGACTTGAGACAGGAGAAGAATTCATCACAACATGGAGATAATATTTTGACGGAGGTAAATAATGAACGAAAATTTTTTAATGTATAAGGGTTATCCTCTGGTGAGAAAGGGAAATGAGATCTATTACGGTTATATGTCTGATCCGTATGTGATCTGGATACAGATCCTCGCCGTCAAGGATGTGGAGAATATAAAGACAGCATCAAAAGTAAGGGTAATACAGATGTCAACCGAGACATCCGATCCTATGAAAGCGTTTGTAAAGAATACAGAAAAGGAATGCGGTCTTTACGAAGCGCTTGATATAGCCAATGTATGGCTTGAAAAGGCACTTAAATAAATAAAAAAGATCCTCCGGCAGCAATCACGGAGGATCTTTTTATGTGAACACGCTCTGATATTATCTTCTGTTAAAGAGTTTTTTTGCAGTTTCCAGCAGAGCTTTGTAATTGCTCCAGATAACAAAAGCGAGGGAAATGAGTATCCAGAGGATATATAATGCCGGTTTTGAAATAATCATCCAGCACATCAGGATAAGTGCGATGGTATTGAGCATGGAATTAAGACCGTTGAAGCGGAAAGGAACGTAATATCTTGCATCAATTATTCTTGCCCAGAAGCAGAGGTAGTAGCTCATGAAAGTTGCGATAGCGGCACCCTGAATGCCCCATTCAGGGATAAGGCAGAAGTTGAGAACAATATTTGCCATGCTTGCGGCGAAACTCGTCCAGAATGAATTTTTAGTGTGCTTGGTAGCGGTATAGATGCTGCTGAGGAACTGGTCAAGGCACATGAAAAGTGAAGCGATAATCAGAACGGGGGTGTAGATATACACGCTGCCGTATTCTCCGAAATTTTTTGCGCTTACAAAGAACGGTGTAATTATCTGAACTCCTGCGATCAGAAAAGCGGAAGCTATAAACAGCAAAGCCTCATAGGCTCTGTAGACCTTCTCGTAAAATTGACTTCTGTCCTTTGAGTTGTTTTCCATAATAGCCGACATATTCCATGCCTGAAAGAAGATAGAAGAGATCATGGAAATCAGGTTAGGAACTTTGGTTGCATATCCGTAGATTCCGGCAGCATTTTCGCCGAGCGTAACCCTGTCACTGTGCATATAACGGATGAAAAGACGGTCGGAGAAGCCGGTTATGACCCACATAACCACGGTCGGGATAAGCGGAACGGCGAATTTCATCATGCTTGAAGCGAGTTTTTTGTTGTAATAGCGGATGTTAAGATTTACGTGCAGCTTTGCCACGATAAAGAGGAACACAGCGGAGCAGAGATCGGAGAGAATAACGGCGAGCATGAAGCCTTTGACTCCCCAGTGCAGGTGTGATATGAAAACGATGTTGAAGATGAAAAGAGTGAGTGTTGCCAGAATTCCGTCGAGGGAGAAGAGTTTGACCATCCCCTTTGCCCGTACAAACTGGGAACACAGCGACCGGAACGCAGAAGTACAGACGTAGATGAGGAGAAGTATGGTGTAGCCGTCTATGAAGTCAAGGAAACTGACGAGTTTCAGCAGTGGCGCAAAAACAAGCATCAGCAGGAGTCCTGCGCTGTTGAGAACGCTGGCAGTGGTAAAGACCTGTCCCTTATCATATTTGTTGTCAAGTCCGTAACGTATGATTGCTTCGGTCATGGAGAAGGTAAAAATAGGCAGCAGGAAATTCGCAGTTATTTCGAGGAGTTCCTTGGTGCTGCTGTCTGCCGGGCTGATATTGTTTGTGTAAAGTCTGGTTAGGAGAATTACAAGAAATTTTGAACCGAAGTTTCCGATAGCGAAGATAAAGGTATTGAATGCAAGCTTTTTGTATTTGTCCATTTTTTTTTCACATCCTGATATAATTAAGATAATTTGGTAAGTGTACGACTATATTATTATAACACATATGAAAGGATTTGTCATTAATTTTTGTAACTTTCGTGGAGTAAATCCGCAGCGGTGATAGTGCTGATTTTGTAGGAAATGACGAAAAAATATCTTCATATATGTTAAAGTGTAAGAATTTTGAAAAAAAGTGCAAAAATGCGTGACATTTCACGAAGCTTGTGTTATAATGATTATGAACAGATTTATAACGGTATTACATAAATACTGTATATTCACTGCGCTGTCATATGTCAGCAGAAAAACAATGAAAGGAATTAAAAGTCATGGATAACAACAGCAATAATTCACAGCGGCCAAGAAAAAGAATCACACCGGAAACTGCACGGAAAAGGCAGCTTGCGGCGCTTTGCGTCATAGCGTTTCTTGTGCTGATGATAGTAATACTTATAGCTAAGGGATGTTCAAAAGATAAATCAAAGGACAGCGGAGACAAAAAGAAATCCGATACGAAACCTCAGACTACAATGGTAACTACAACCCCTCCGCCTGCGGATATTACAACTGCGCCGAGCACCGAGACGACATCGGCAGTCAGCCCGAATACAAGCGGATTCAAGCTTGACAGATACAGCGTATATCTGAATATTGGCGAGTCAGAGATGCCGCTTGTAAAAGAATATCCTGCCGGTTCGACCGAAGCCGACGAACGCTGGTCGTCGAGTGATACAAGCGTGGCAACGGTCAATGAGTGGGGAAATATCACGGCGGTAGCAGCTGGTGAGTGTTATGTTACGCTGAAATCTGCTGCGGATGAAACGCAGGAAGTGCAGATCAAGGTAACAGTTGCCTCAGGCAGTACAGATGGAGCGGCTGAAACGACCGCTGCACAGGATCAGACACAGGATCAGGCAGTTTATTAATAACGAAAAGGAACAGTCCTCGAAAGTAAAATACTTTCGAGGACTGTTTTTATTTAATATCGCTTGGTGATACCTTAAAACAAGCGGTAGTTTTATTTGAGCCAAAATCGTCATTGTAAGATACTTCAAAGCTGTTCCAGCCTGTGTCAACTTCCCATGCAGCGTATCCTTTGATTTTCTTTCCGGCAGCGACATCACCAGAAACAGAGCCGAATCCGTCGATATCCCCCATTAATGTTGCAATATCTACAGAGGTATCATCGGCATATGCGCTGAAGTAGAGATAATTAAAGTAATCATCTTCATCCGAGATGTTGTCTGCCTCAAAAAATAAGATCAAATATTCCTTGCCTGATGCAGCCTCTTGCTTAAAGAATTCGTTATCGCTTGGAATGTCGGTGTAAGTTTTGGCGTCAAGAAGAGAGATTCTCCAGTTACCTTTTTCAATGTATTGTCCGATTCCGGCATATTCGACGTCACTTTTCTTGCCTGAATTGTCAGATTCCGAACCAACATTGCCTATTTTAGCTTTGGAACTCTCAGTGCCGCATCCAGTAAAAGTCAGAATGCTTACAGCAGATGTAACGGCAATTATTGAGTGAATAAGAAATTTAGATGTTTTTTTCATAAAAAACCCTCCATTATATTTTTAGTGATAATATTATAACACTAAAAATATAATTTGTCAACTCTATAGTTGTAATAATATGATTCTTTAGAGTTTATAATATATTCATATCAAAAAAATATGTTGAAAGGTATGAAATTATGGAAGTCGGAAAAAGAATCAGACAGCTTCGTGAGATGCGGGGGGTTACTGTTAATAAGCTTGCAAATATGGCAGGATTATCCCAGAGTTTTTTAAGAGAGATAGAACTTGGGAATAAAGTTCCTACTGTTGAAACATTGTCTTATTTCTGTGATGCACTGGAAATTTCTTTAAGCGAATTTTTCAGCGAAGATACGCCGGCAATCAATCCGATATTAAAAACTTCTATTATGAAATTAAATACGGAACAGCAAATCAGGCTTGCCGAGTTTTTGAATTGTCTGTATCCATAAAAATACACCTCGGAAGTTTGACTTCCGAGGTGCATTTTAATCATTCTTTCGGCAGATCAGCCGGAATTTTTTTTACCTGGCAAAGCTCAATGCGATGATGTTCCACTTTGATAACATCAATGCCGAGTCCGTCGGATTCAAGCGAGACCTGAGTTCCGTTGGCAGGAATTTCGCCCAGAGCCGCTATTACATAGCCGCTGAAAGTATCGTATTTGTCCGCAGGAAGAACCACGTCAAGTTCCTCGCAGACTTCGCTGAGAGAAGTTATGCCAGGAACAGTCCATGAACCGTCGGGATTCATTTCAAGCCTTGCAGCAGGAAGATCCGATTCATCGTCGGCAAAATCTCCGACAAGTTCTTCAACGAGATCAGTAATAGTTATAATTCCGCTCATTCCGCCATATTCGTCTACCACAACAGCAAAATGGTCGGCACCTGATTGTTTCATAGCTTGAAAAAGCCTGTCTGCCTTCATATTTTCGTGAACAAAAAAAGGTTCATGTACGGCGTTTTCCATAATATTTTCACGGCTTTTATTTTCGAGACGGAAGTAATCCTTAGCGTCAAGAATACCGATAACATTGTCAACATTGTCGCCGCATACCGGAAATACCGAGTGACGGGTGCGGTGTATAGTTTCTTCCCAGACTTCGATAGGATCATTGCTCCAGAGAACGTCCACGTCCGTTCTGTGGGTACATACCTGGTCTGCCGTCAGATCGTCGAAAGCGAACACGTTTTTTATTATTCTGTTTTCGTCCTCGTCGATAGTACCGTTTTCTGCTCCGGCGTCGGACATCATGAGAATTTCTTCTTCGGTAACGGTATTTTCGCCATTATCTGGGGAAATGTTCATAATCCGGAGTATGCCGCCAGAAAGCAATTTGCAAAGGCAAACGAACGGTGTGAAAAGCCCTGCTGTCAGAACTATGAAACGGCTCATTGCCAGTGCAAGTTTTTCAGGATTTTTTCTTGCCAGTCTTTTAGGAATAAGTTCTCCTATGACCACTGTAAAAAGGAGTACGGCAGATGTTATCAGAACGGCTGACATATACAGAACAGGTTTGCCGGAGAGGTCAAGTCCGGATTTAATTATGAGAGAAGCCAGTCGTCCCGAGAATCCGAGAGCGGCGAAAGCTGCTCCGAGGAGTCCGGTAAAGAGAGTGGCAGCATGAAGAGAAGCCATAAACCGTGAAGGGCTTTCCAGCAGTTTTTTCAGGCGGGATGCTTTTTTTCCGCCGCTTGCTGCAAGTTTTTCAAGGTTGTTGTCATTAATCAGTATAACTGCCGTTTCGGCAAAAGTAAAAACGGCATAAAGTGCTATAAAAATAATTTGCAGAATAATTTCCGCAGTCATTTCAAATCCTCCGTTACATTATAATAATAGATATAGTCTGCTTAAACGCTATATTGCAAAGGCGTTTAGTATAATTCACGAGACTAACACAGTCTGTAGTGTTTGTTTCTGAACATAACGGGGCATCTGATATTTTTATTATTACTGCCGTCAGGGCCAGCATCCATTAAATAATTCACCTCCTGTTTGTGTTGAATCTACTTCAATTTTGAACGTGTAAGGATCAATTTTTTCCCTGTAAGAAAATAAACAATAAGCTTGTCGCCGGAAACAGAATATTTTAAATTGCTTTCAGTGTCCTCTGCAAATTTTTCCGTTCCGGAGACCGTAAGAACATTTCCGTCGGTTTTGCAGGTGAAAAGACGGTCAATTTTAATGCCGAAATCCTCGCCGCTTATGCGGATATAGATGGGAAGTTCTTCATTTCCCAGAAGCTTTCCGGTCAGTTTATCGGAAAAGACAGTTCCCAGAGCGCCGCCGGTAAATCTGTATTCTCCGTCAAGTTCAGAGCTGCTGCCCGGTTCTGTTTTTTCGAGTATCATAAGAGTGGAATTTCTGGTAAGTTCTTCTATTTCACTGCCGAGCAGATCGGTATTGAGAGTAACTGTCAGTGTTGTGCCGTCAAAATCGACGCTGTTATCTCCTATATCCGTGCCGTAAATGCACAGATTTCCATTTTTGGTAATGAAGAGATACTTTGTTGTATCAATATATATCGAACCGCTGCCGTCATCTTCAAGCATGAGGGTTATTATTTCTTCCGTGTCCTCGGCGGTGAATTCCCAGTTGCCGGTCACGTCGCCGCCTATCGGCTTATCGGGGATATCATCGGATGCAGCCCCGGATGTATCATTAATGCTGCTGTTGTCATGGTTGTCTTTTCGGCTGATGTTTTCTTTTTCAGAAGCGGAAGTTTCCGGACAGACAGTGTTATCGGATGACATATTCTTCTTTTCGGCGGAACTTTTGTTGTCATTATCCTTGCTGCAAGATGCAAGGATTCCCGTTGCTGCAAAACAGACAGCGATAAAAGCTGCGATCTTTTTTTTCATAGATTTCACCTTTCTTTGCGTTGCCTTAATTATATCACCAATTACAGCCTTTTTCAAGAGGTATCAAGAAAACTTTCCAAAATGCGGTGTTTTGTTGATGAATGCACTCCCAATTTGTTTATTATGACGGCAAAGGGAATGTCAATAGGAAAAATACACATAAAAATAAGGATTTTTATGCCATAATTCTACAAGATCCGGGATTGATAATCCTTGACAACATCTGGAATAGATGATATTATATAAAAGTAA
>UQXS01000088.1 GCA_900545125.1 uncultured Ruminococcus sp. | reverse complement strand
TCTTCAAAGTACGTCTTAGCGTGCATAACGCCATTTTCCCAGCGCTGATCTTCCATAGCCCATATCATGCCGATAGACTCTAATTTTTCGATTCTATCATCGCTCAATTTTCCGGCTCTGTATTTTGTACGCTGATTTTGAAGCCACACTCCAAGCTTACTACCATCATCAGTTTCAAAATGCTGTGGAACCAACAGATCACCATGCTCAATAAAGTATTCCTGTGCAAGCAGAAAGTTTTTCTGCCAGAAAGGTTCATATACCTCCCATTGCAGCCCAATACTTTCAAGTCTTTGAACTCTGTCAGCACTTAACTTACCTTTTTTCTTGCGGTCTCTCTGATTCCTGATCCATGATGTCAGATTAAAGCTGTCAATACAATAATCTTCCGGCAGTATATTGATATCACCGCCGTCTTTCGTATACATCTCAGCGTAGCGAAAACTGGTATCCCAGCGGGAATCATCTCTGTTCCATACCATGCCTATCTTTTCGAGCAGTTCGATCTGCTCGTCAGTCAAAACGCCTTTCAGATAATGGTTCCGCTGTGTAGAGATCCATGTACCGAGCTTTGTGCCGTCAGGAGCTATATATTTCACCTTGATGTTCAAATCACCGTGTGTCTCGTAGTATTCCTTAGCCAGTCTGTATTTGTCAAGCCAGTTTCGCATGATCTGAGAATCCCATTTCATGCCGATAGACTCCAGTCGTACTGTTTTCTCCTCAGACATTGTTCCTTCCCGATGCATATTCCGCATCGTTCTGAACCATCGTCCCAACTTCAAGCCGTCCTCAGTAATATAGCCGACTTGAATGTCAAGATGTCCGTTTTGTTCATAGAAATGTTTCGCTGCTTCATGGAACTGCTCCCATGTATCAAAGCTCCACACCATTCCAACGGCTTCCAGAAGCTGAATCTTATCAGGGGAAAGTGTGCCTTCCTTATACTTTTTCCGCTGTAAGACAAGCCATGCGGCAAGGTGCGGTTCAGCGGTTCTGACACCTTCGAGCGAACCATGCAGCTCGAAATATGCCTTGCATTTCTGGTATGATTCATTCCAGAAGCGTTCATCAGCAGACTGCCAGTCCATGCCGATTGCTTCCAAGCGGCGGATTCGGGATTCTGACAGGGACTGCTTTTTACGGTAATTCACACGCTGGACATGTACCCACTGTCCGACACGGTAGCCATGATCGTTGATATATGCCTGCGGAACAAGCAGATCACCGTTCTCCTCATAGTACCGTTTCGCTTCAAGGTACATAATATCCCACGAAGCGGTCAGTGTTTCTTCCAGTTCATTGAACAGCTCAACACACTCTCTGACTTCGTCGATAACATCGAAATTGTCATTGACAATTTCATAGCCGCGGTCATATTCCCGGAAATATTGAATTGCCGTCTGCATTTCTTCCTTGATAGAATCAATGCTGTACAGATTTTCGATGTTATTGACGATATCAAAAATGACAGGCACAGTCGTCTTGGATGCTGACAGAGCACGCCCTATCTGCTGCTTGTAAATGATAGGCGAAACGGTAGGACGCAAGAGGATAACACCTGAAACATTTTCTACATGGATACCCTCATTCAGAGCATCAATGCAGAACAGCAGCCGCAGATGTGAATTATCATCATCGGCTTTGAAATTATCAAAATTTTTGTTGGCATTTCCATCAAGGGAATAGACCGAGTAAATATGCGGCGCGGTATCAATCCTCCCGAACCACTCATCGACCTTAGCCATCGCATCAAGCATGGCATCATAGTTAGTGCAGAAGATGATATACTTGCCCGTACGGTCGGTCATGTGTTTGTAAAAAATCGCATCAAGACCATCAGCTTTATCCAAAGCACGGCGCAGCGCCTCAAGGTATTTTTCTGCCTTGTCGCGCACAGCCTTGTTCTGGGCGTTTTTCACCCGAATCTCGTATTTTGCGAGACTCTCCTGATAGGAGAAAATCGAAAGCACGTATTTCGGTGGATTCAGAATACCTCTGACGATTGCCTCGCCCAAGGTCATCTCAGACGCAATATTCCCGTCAAAGAGTTCATCTGCCATATTGCGCTGGTTGTCAAGGTAACGGATCGCCGTTGCCGACAGTCCAAGCAGTTTGGCATCGGGATAAGCATTCAAAAGCTGTCTGACACCCTCACCCCACAACTCTGCTCCGGCTCTGTGAAACTCATCAAGAATTATGTAGTCAGGCTTAATGTCCGACAGCTCCGATTCTGTGAGGTTCATCAGCTTTACATAAGTGAAATATCTGACATTATCAAGCGAAGCATCAGGAAAAGCATCTTTCAGATTTTCAAGCTGCGTCCGAAATATGTAATCGGACGGCGAAAGCCAGCAAATTGTCTTGTCGGGATTGTCCTCGCACAGCTTAAAGCCGATGAAAGACTTGCCCGTTCCCGTCGGGTGAATGACCGCAGCTTTGCCTGCTTCCGCAAGCATAAGCACAGCGGTTTCGTAAGCACTCCGGTTATGCTGAAAAAGATTCAGACTCACCTGTTTCACCTCTCTCAACAATATGTAAATTATTTCAATGCGTTTTCATCAAATTCTATATTTTACGAAAATTGCCCATAATTCAATTTTCAAGATGCAATATTATTTCAGCAAGCCATTTGAAGCTTATTCATAAACTCAGATTTCTGCTCAAATGACGAGTGAACATAGCGATTCAGCGTGATTTCCACGCCGCTGTGACCAAGAATTTCCGATAAGCTTTTGATATCAAATCCAAGCTGTACGCATTTTGAAGCAAACATATGCCGCAATGCATGAAAATGAATTGACGGTAAATTTCCGTTTTTCAGGATTTTTGCAAAACGGTACTGCAATGTTCGCGGTTCAACGGGCTTAGTCTTTGCGGAGAGGATAAATTCTTCTGCTTTTCCTAAAAATTTTCGTAATAAATCCATCATACACTCCGGAATGGGAATTCGTCTCTTAGATGTTTCACTTTTCGGATCAGTAAGCTGTAACTTGGTTCGTTTTTTGCCGTCTTTGCACTGAATTCTCTGCAAGGTTTTCCTGACGGTCAAAATCCGTTTTTCAAGATCAATATCCTTCCAACGCAAAGCGCAAAGTTCACCAATACGAAGTCCCGTCATTTTTGCAAGAGCAATTCCCAAGGTAGTAAGGTTCTGGTTTTTATTGATCATTTGCATGAGCTGTTCTTCTTCCTTGATCGTCAGCAGCCTGATCTCAGATTTTTGTTTCTTTGGCATGATTATACCATCCATAGGATTATTGATATGATAGGTACGTGAAGCATAGCGGAACACGGATTTCATAAGAATCAAAATATCTGTAATATACCGGTTTGACAGCCCGCAATCCTGTTTTTTCCTGATAAACTGATGAATGGAATTCTGCGAAATATCGCTGATATTCTGATTTCCAAAGACCGGAAGAATATGCTTGTCCGCTTTAAGCGTATAATTTGCTGCCGTTGATTCCTTGACACGATATAAAATAGAACAAAACCATTCTTCATATACGACAGAGAAGGTCTTCTTTGTACTCCCTTTGCAGGTTGCCATGGCATGAAAATCTGTCATTTTTTGCAGCACTTCGTCCGATGTTTTTCCGAAAAACGCCTTATACTTGCGTTTCCCATTTACTTTTTCCATTGTGATACGGCCTTCATAGCGACCGTCCTTTCTTTGATAGACGTTAATTGACATTTAGTTTTTCCTCCAGATTTATAGCTTTTCAAAGTTTATAGTTGGGCAATCTGACGATTTCAATATCATAAACTGAAAAATAAAACTCCCCTTATTGACATTTTGTACAAGACATGATATAATATTCTGGTGAATATGAGAGTTTTATGTCGTATGACATTATGTCCCATATTTACATTATACACGCTTCCGAATCGTTACTGAAAGGCAATATTCTGTTTGCGTGTTTTTTCGTAAAATATAGAATTCTACGATACCGGATCTGCCTGAAATCAGCAGGTCTTTTTTCATGCTTATCAATAATCAATTAGTTATAGTATACTATATTACTCAATTCATGAGTAATAGTCAAGATATAAAATCACCAGATATCGCAGCGAATTTCGCCGTATATCTGGTGATTGAGCTTGACATTCAATTTCTGAGTATGATATAATAGCATCAGGGAGGATGATAAAATGGCTGAACTGCATCTAAAACTACGGGAATTGCGTGAAAAATCGGGAATGTCCCAGGCTGAAATGGCGAAAATACTGGGATGTTCGCAGCAGACTTATTCCCGATATGAATCCCATACCACGGAAATCCCGTTGGTATCGCTGATTTTTCTTGCTGATTACTATGATACCAGCGTGGATTATCTGCTTGGGATCACGGAGCATGATGAACCGTACCCCAGAAAAAACGGAATCTGACCGTCAAAAAATCCCACCGAAAGAAAATTTTTCATTAGTGGGATTTATTTTATATTTTCACTTTTAACTTTTCCAGTTCATCTATAAAAGCTGAACGTCTTGGATAATTCTCTTTTAATTTCTCAATTAAGGGCATTACATCAGCTCCGCAATTAAATAATTTCTTGATTTCTCTGCAAACATTTTTATACTGCTGTCGATCAGATGACTGACTTGCATGACGTTCGATTTCTGTTATATACAGCGGAAAAGTAACATCCGAATATTTATTTCCAAGCTTTTCTGTATAATAAAGCGCAATGGAAGGATACTGTTTCATATGCTCCAACAGCCGAATTTTCTTATTTTCTTTCCATAATATTTCTGCAAAACTTTCATAGGAAACAGAACGTTCCAACTCATCAAGCAAAACTGAACTTTCCTGTTCCCATCTTCCGGATTTCTGAAGAAGTTTTTTATAAAGATCATAATATTTCGCTTCATGCCTATCAACAAGCAATTCGTGAACAAGACCTATTCTTGCTTCATCATTTCCTGATTTCTCGTATACTTTAAGCAGTAATTCAAACCACTCTCCTGCCCAAAAATTATCTCGTCCTTTTTCATCTATGATTTCATTACATAACTTTTCAGCGTGAGAATATTTTTTACTTTCTATTGCCATTTGAACAGCAACTTTACGCACATCATGATATTGCAAATTTTTATTCGCATACTCATGGGCAGCGTCAAATCCATCCACCGCTCTGATTGCTTTTATTCTTATAAGACAATCCCATTCCTTGTAAGTGGAATATTTCTGACTCTTTCGCTTGTCAGCAATTTTATCAAGAGTACCATACAGCTTTGAAACATTTTCCCTTGTAGATAAATTCGCCGCAGAAATCAGTATAGAATAAGAAAAATCCTCCCAATCATCAAATGCCGTATTCTGACTGTCTTTTAATGCCTGAAAGAAAATCTCTGATGCCGTTAAAGTACCTTTTATTTCTTCTGAATCGCAGATTTTTTTCACCAGATCTTCAGCCTGCCACTGTACATCATTGACACATCCGGAACTGCTGTCGCCTTTGCTCGCCAGTTTTGCATTATTGATGACAACCAAAGTTATTATCGAAAAAGCAAGAAAATATTCGCCATCACTGACAAATCTTTCAGAATCCTCCAGAACATTCATAAATGTATTGCAAATCTCCATGCACCCGTAATATCCAATAGAACCTTGTTTCGTACCAAGCCGTTTCGCATCAGCTATTTTTGCACGAACGTCAGAAATTGTTGTTTTATATTTTTCTGATTTTGGCATAATATTTCTCCTTTATTTTTCATATGTCAGATCTATTGGTACAGGATCTGTAATTTCCAAACTGTCAGGCGTTACCGCACACTCGTAAGCAAGAATATGTACTCCTTTTTCAGCCGCATACCTCAAAGAATCACCAAACTCCCTATGTGTCGCATCATTCGGAGTAAACAGCTTTATTCCCGACATCTGGATCACAAACAGCACATAGCTGTGATAACCATTTTTAATTGCCCTGACAAGTTCATTGAGATGCTTTACTCCTCTATCGGTAGGTGCGTCCGGAAATAAAGCTATACCGTCACTTTCAAGTGTTACGCCTTTGACCTCAACAAAACCTTTTTCACCGTTTTTGTCCTCAATATAAAAGTCAAAACGAGAATCTCCATATATTTTTTCCGGACGAATTATTGTCAGTTCCGACATTCCGGGCAATTTTATACTACCGTTTTCTATAGTCTCTCTTACGACTTTATTTGGAGCTTGGGAGTCCATATTTATCAATAGATCGCCTTTTCTGACTGCAATCAGGTCGTATAACAGTTTGCGTTTTCCCTGCCGATAACTGAAATCTTCCAGATAAACAACCGAATCGGGAACCAGCAATTCACGGCATCTTCCCGTATTTTTTACATGAACAGAAATCTCATTGCCGTTATGATTTACAATCGCCACAAATCGATTGGGACGTGATAGAAATCGAGCGGAAGTTATCTTCTCATACTTCATGTTTCAAATACTCCGCCAGTGCTTTTTTCAAAAACTCATATCTTAAGCGTTTTTCTTCTTTTGCAAAATGAACCTCCCGGAACTGCTCCGGATTATTTTTATATACAAGCTTCTCATCGCCGAACTGCTCACTGGTGAGGTCAAAAACACAGTCGCCGATCACATTGTAACAATGATAATTGCCACCGTCACGCAGTATACCATAAACCTTTCCTCCGAAAATATCCTGTGTAAGGAAAGCTGTGATAGAACATTGTCCAAGAGTTTTATTGTCCGAAGTCCACCTATCCCTCATTCTCGGAGCGCAGGTTTCCGCACACCATATTTCTGAAAGAACATCATATAGATCTCTCGGAGAATGAACCTGCGGATAAATATTGTTGATCGGTTTGATTGTCGCTGTTTCCCAGCCGTAAAAATTGTATTTCATATAGCTCTCCTAATTCATTATTCCTCCAAAAGCCCTTTGCAGCCTTTATAAATATCGTCATATGCAATATCAAATCTATCCGTGTACCAAGGGTCTGAAACATCTTTATTTTTCAGCAGTTTTCGGACTTTATTATCAGGGTCACCGCCGAAAATCCGCAAAGTATTTGCGATATTTCTGCTGTCCATGCAGAGAAACAAATTGTATTTATCATAATCTGATTTTTTCAGCTGTACAGCTCTTTTTCCATCGCAGGAAATGCCGTGTTTTTCAAGTTCTGCTTTTGCTGGCGGATAAACCGGATTGCCGATTCCGTTCCATATTTCCTCAGTACTTGTTGCTGAAGAAGCAACGGCAAATTCTTTTTCACGTCCACATTTTTTTACCATATCCTTGAAAATAAACTCCGCCATCGGACTGCGGCAGATATTTCCGTGACAGACAAACATAATTTTTATCATACTATTCATCCCGTCATTCTCATCATAATTTCATAACCATGCTCTTTCAGCCATGATTTCTGTTTTTCGTAATTGGGCAGGACTTTTCTGACCTCTGCCCAGAATTGCGGTGAGTGATTCATTTCTTTTCTGTGGCACAATTCGTGTACTACGATATAATCCTGAACCTCGGTTGGCATCAGCATAAGCAGACAATTAAAATTCAGGTTGCCTTTACTTGAACAGCTTCCCCACTTGCTTTTCTGATTGCGGATAGTAATTCTGCCGTATGTAACTCCTGCTATTTCAGCGAAGTAAGCAACTCGCTTCGGAATGACTTCCAATGCCAGATCTGCAAGATCGCGTATTTCTTCTATTGTCAAAGGCTTTATCTGTGACATTTGTTGCTGACGTTTCTTAACTGCCTGCAAATGCTTATTGATCCAGTCGGACTTTTGATTCAGAAATTCCTGAATCTGTGCATTTGTTGTATGTAACGGAACTTTCAGTTCAATACTGCTGTCCGGTTTGATTTGCAAAGAGATTGTCTTTCTCTTACTTTTTGTAATCTTGATATCTTTCATACTGTATTTCCAATCTTTTCAAATTGCTTACTAAAATTGTCTGCTGCAGTAAAATTGGTATAAGCAGCAGAAGAACCATGCACTTATGACACTTCAACCGAATATTCAGACCAGTCCTCCACTTCAACGTCAATCTCATAATATCCTTTGAATCGTTTATCATCTAAAACCGCCACCAGACTTTTCACACTGTCAAACCATTCATCAGAAACCATATCGGTAAGCTGTGTATACCCGATATTTTCATAGAATTCCAGCGAAGAATCAATATCAATATACTTCTTTATCAGGTTTGGAACTGCTCTATTATTATTGTTTTTTGCCGCTTCAATGATTTCTTTTGCCTGCTCCATTGTCATTGCACCATCATAAAATGAGTAGCAATCATAAAAGCCCTCCTTGAAAGCGTTCAGGTCTTTTAAGTATACAATGGGAGTATCGACATTATTGCAGATACCTACAGCAACTCTCAGCGTCTTATTTTCGATCGTCCAGATTACATATTCGTTGTGAGAAAGCATAATATTATCACACCTCCAGATGTTTCTCAATAACAGCCATTACTTCTTCAGCACGTTTTTCACCGATGCCCTTTATAGCACGGATTTCCTTCTCAACCTCTTGAAGATCGATGGTAGGCGCATCCTTTTGCAGTTCGTCTGCATAACGCATGAGGAAGCCTTGCAGTTCCTCGCGTGACATCTTCTTTATGGAGCGATAAGTATCGCGGTCTATGATTTTGTCGGGCATTTTATCATCTCCTTGTTGTTCAAAACTTCGTTGGTTGATAAATGCGGAAAAGTCAGATGTTCTCCTGAACAACGGCTTCCAGTAGTTCACACAGATTACCATCCATAAAAGAATATTCATCTGCGATATTCAGGCAGACTATCTTCTTATCTGCCACTATCTCCGGATACTTCTCCTTTATCCTTCGGACGTGCTTTTTCTCCATGCAGAATATGATATCTGCCCAGCCAAGCAGTCCGGGGGTGACCTTTATGCGTGCATTGTTCTCAGTTCCTGCGGAGCGTGCCTGATGTCCTTCATAGCCGTCAAACAGCTTTTCGGCGGTCAGGCTTCTTCGCTTATTCTGGCTGCATAAAAATAGTAGATGCATATGTTACTTCTACTCTCCTAATTTCCGATAAAATGTAACCGCCGCAGCGATTTCCTCATCTGTTGGATGCCCTTTGGCGATGCCCCCCACCAGCTTAAACGGTCCAAAGGTGTCATATCCTTGGCAGCGGTATTCACCCAATTCCTTACAATGCTTCCGAGCAACAATATTACGTATTCCTTTCAGGAAATTTCCCTTTGACGCACCATGTGTATAGATATAGAAAACCTGCTTGTTTTCAGGCAGATGCTCCTCCGCAAAAGAAATAAGCTGCTTGGCAAAGGAACTGTAATAGATACCCGATGCAAAGCCGATCCGATCATAGTCAGACAGATCGGCAGAGGGATTTCCGGTCACATTGAGAAGATTAACATCTTCGTTTTTAGCGATAGCATCCAGCAGTTTCTTTGTATTGCCGTGATGCTTGGAATAGTAAACGATTACTGTTTTCATTGGATTCTCCTATTCTGTGGTCAGCTTATAAGTCCTGATAAACGAATTAACATCCGCACCGCTTTTTATGTACCGCAGCAAGATTTCCGCACA
>UQXS01000087.1 GCA_900545125.1 uncultured Ruminococcus sp. | reverse complement strand
ATAAAATTCATGACATTATCTCAAATTCGAGAGAGATTTTTTAGTTATAATTATAAGCAGGAACAGGTGCGGCGTTCTGATTTACCGGAGCTGTTTTTTCTGCAAGTTTATTTTTTCTTTTGATTTTCTTGCCGATTTTCTTGAATATAAATCCGAAAAGAAGCTCTGAAAATCCGATGATAAGAGCAAGAATACCGAAATTAAGCAGGAGATTTGATACAAGATAGAATGCAACATTGCTTGTGAGCGAGAATGCAATCATCATACCTGCCGTAATGCCGAGTCCGCATACAAACACGGCAAGACCGGAGATAAACAGAATATTTCCGAAGAATCCCATTACGTGACGGGCTTTTTTATCAACGATAATAAGTATCCATATGAGCAGAACAACCACCAGTGCGGCAAGAATTCCGACAGTAATATATGAAACAAGGTAGCTTATGCTGCCGAATCCGATGCCGGCTTCTTTCTCCCATTCCTTTATTGAGAGATTTTCATCAACATCTTCGCCCTCCAGATTACTCTGAATTTCTTTAAGATCCTTCTTTGCAAAGGTATAGCCGAACACCTCGTCAGCGGCGTCATTATTTTCGCCGAAGAAATCATATGTAATATCCTCTGAGGTTATGGAAGGATCTTTTCCTTCGCCTGCGAGAATATAATCTGCGTAATTCTTAACATTTTCCCCGGCGTATTCAAGGATATCAGATTTTTTGAGGAATTCCTTGAAATCGCTGATATTGGCATTTCCGTGCGTAACGCTGCCGAAGCCTATTGTATCGTAGAGATTTTCTGTAACATCCTTGCCGTCGAACTCCGCATTGAGCACCGTATTAAGATTGATTTCCTGAATACGGTCATTCAACGTACTGCCGGATGCTCCGAGCTTGAAGCATACAAGAATGCTCATCACGATAAGAAAGATTATTGTGAAGAAAGCGACTGCAGAAGCTCCGAAAATTCTTCCCTTGCCGACTTTTACCGGAGCGGCATTTTTTCCTTCCGGCATAACAGGCGGAACGAACTGTTCCATTCCCGGCTGAGGGAACTGCTGCTGAGGCGGATATCCGCCATTATATTGATTCTGCTGAAAAGGAACTGTATTCATTCCGGTAAGAGCGCTGTCGTTCTGACGTGGGATTTCTCTTTCAGGCTGAAATGGATCAGATTCCGGCTGCTGTTCGTCATTTTTTCTGAGGATAACCGTTTCGGATCTTCCGTACTGATCTTCTTCATCGCCGATCATAGCCGGCTGGTCGCCGGGTATCTGCTCATAGAGCTGTGTCTGTTCTTCTTCCGCTGTTTGTGTTTCATCTTTTCTGAGGATAACGGTTTCTGATTGTCCGTACTGATCGTCATCGTCAAGAGATGAAGGATCGTCGCTGAGATCTTCCTCCTGAATATCGGCATTGTTAAAATCGTCGTTACGTATCAGTTCGGTAGGGGAGTCGCCGAAGAAATCGGACTGACCGATAGATTCCGGCTGATTATCTGGATTTTCTTCCGGCAGATAGACAGTTTTTTCGCTGCCGTCGTCAGAAAAAGCGTCGGTGATATCCTGCTGCTGAATCTGTGTGATATTGGTATCATCCACTTTACTTCCGCAGGCAGAGCAAAATTTTGCATTTTCTTTCAGTTCTTTTCCGCATTTATTGCAAAACATAAATTCAACCTCCTTTTAATAACTTTAAAATTAAAGTCTGATTTTATTATATACTATTAATTTGTCAATGTCAATAAAAAAAATTGCAGAAATTTATCAAAAAAATTCCCCTGTGAATAATTTCACAGAGGGAATCCATTGCTGTATTTTAAAAGACATTTCAGTCGGCAGCATTGAGCTTCTTAGCAAGCTGAGACTTCTTTCTTGCAGCTGCATTCTTATGCATAAGACCCTTTGCACAAGCCTGGTCAACTCTCTTGATAGCTACTCTGATAGCCTCTTCCTTGTTATCAGCACCTGTTGAAACAGCGATATCAGCCTTTTTGAGCATTGTCTTGAGATTAGACTTTCTTGCCTTATTAGCAGCAGCCTTTGTCTTGTTTACCTTAACTCTCTTCTTTGCAGATTTGATATTTGGCATTTTGTTACACCTCCTTGAACTGTGCGGAATGAATACTTTTCCGCATTTTGCAGATAATAGAGCACATATAGGTTTTATATGCTCCCGATAAGTGCAACGCACACTTATCATACTGAGACATTATTTATTATAACATTTTTCTTATTGATTTTCAATAGGCAAAACCGGAAATTTTTCGATAAATTTTTTCATTCATTTATTGCAATATATACAAATATTTCTTTATGGAGGTAATTATGTATCGTACTGATCTTGCAGTTGAAAGCTTTTCTGACCGTTCGCTGCCGAAAGGCGTACACCGCCTGACACGTGGAGAATCCTTCAGTATAACCGAAATTGTTATTGACGACGACAGCTGCCTTGATTCCCTCGGAAAGGGAAAAGGTAAATATATCACTCTTGAAAGTTCAAGTCTTAGCCGCTTCTCCGACGACTATGAACAGATGACCCTGGAACTTGCCGGAGAAATCAGAAATCTGATACCGGACGGCGAAATTCTTGTTGCCGGTCTCGGAAACAATGATATAACGCCGGATGCTCTCGGACCGCAGGTCACTGCCAAGATACTTGCTACCCGTCATCTCCGTGACGAGCTTGACAGCGAGGAGGAGCAGTTTCTTACATCACTGCGTCCGGTCAGTGCCTTTGCCGGCGGAGTTCTCGGTCAGACGGGTATAGAGACATCCGAAATGGTCAGAGCTATCGTTCGGCAGATACATCCTGCCGGAATAATCGCCGTGGATGCTCTTGCCTGTTCTGATATAAGCCGCCTGGGAACTACCATACAAATATCCGACTCCGGCATTTCACCCGGCAGCGGCGTATCAAACGCACGAAAGGAACTTTCGGAGAAGATCTTCGGTATTCCCGTTATAGCCATAGGCGTTCCGACTGTTGTGGATATGTACACTATTGTGCGCAGTCTTACAGGAATTATGCCAAAAGCGGAAACGCCCAATATGCTGGTAACTCCACGAGATATAGACCGCCTTACTGAAAGAGCATCACAGCTTATAGCTTTCGGCATCAATCTTGCACTGCATCCCGATATGACACTTGACGATGTGCGTGGGCTGTTTTAAGGCAACGCATATAACAAAAAGGCTCAAGCTGTGCCTTGAGCCTTTCAATGTATTCTTATCAGCGGAAGTAATTTCTTACTCCGTCACCATAGAAACTCATATATCCCTGAGTAAAGGAATCAGGTTCGGTGAAATAAAGTCTTACAGCTTCCTTGACGGATTCTGTAACATATCCTGAATATGTTCCGAGATTAACATATGCGCTGCTTCCCGAGAACTGATATGGCTGCGTAAGAACGCCGTAAACCGTATTCGGATAAAGAGGACTGTAAACTCTGTTCATTACAACCTCTGCAACATAAGCCTTTTCATAAGAACCTATCCAGTGAGATCCTGCTTCGTGTGCTACCACGTTGCAGAGAAGAATAAAATCGCTTTCAGAAATAGGAAGTCCTGAAGCCGGTGAATCAGGAACGGTAACGACTGCGTCTTCTGTTGCCGGCTCTGTGTCCGGTTCTGAATACTCTTCCGTTGTCGTTTCTGCCTCCGGTTCGGTAACTGTTTCGGGTTCCGTTGGCTGTTCATAATTTGTTTCGGGTGTTGTGACCGGTGTTTCAGGTTCTGTATAAACCGTTGTTGTCTGAGGTTCTGTCCACTGCCAGTCATAATTTTCGGTTGTATATGCAGTAGTCGGAGCAGCCGACACTGCCTGTGTAGTTATCTGTAATGTAGTCTCTGTTACAGACTGAAATGTTTGTGCAACTGCCGTGGCAGCCGTAGCCGTATCTGCCGATGTTGCAATATAGGAAAGTTTTACAGCATTAGCTGTTTTTTTGGTTGTTTCCGTTTTCTCCTTTGCTGGCTCTGTTATTGCGGTTTTGTTCTCTTCAGAAGTTTCAGCAGTCAGTGTCATACCGTTGTAAGCGGGCTCTACAATCTCAAAATTATCTCTTGTACTTACCTGAGGTGCTGCATTATATGCAACAGCTCCGCCGCCTATTAAACAAGCAGTGATTACGCCGAAGACACTTGCTGCAAGCTTAGCTTCTCTCATCAGCTCATCCTTTCAATAAATTAAGCATTGCGTATTCCCCTTTGCGGGGTCTTATAAATGATAACATATCTGGCAGAAAATATCAAGGTTTTTAGCAGTTTTTCCATTTAACGCCCAAAAACATAAATATTTTTTACTCAGATTAGTGCAAATCATCACATATTTCGTGTCCAGAATGTAACTTAATATTATGTATAATATTAATTGATAATAAGTATAAATAAATATAAGTTACATTTTAGTTACAAATATGTCAGACTATAAACAACTATCTGTATAATCCACTATAAGTTTTTCAACCTGTTATAGGCTTATTTTAGCCGAAAATATTCTCCGGAGCATATTTTCCGCACAGATAAAGTTTTTTACCGTCTTGTAAATTATTATTCAGTCAGTTATAAAAAAATGACAATCCGGTAATAATTTATCTGAACAGGCATATTTTCCAAACTGTCAGACTTCACAATTTTCTCCTTTAAAACATATAATGAATTACAAAAAGGAGGAGGAGATATCTGTGGAAAATGCCATTTTTCTCGCTGTTATTGTCAGTCTGGATACATATCTTGCGGCGGCGGCATACTCAAACAGCGGAATACGCATTCCTGTTCTGTCCGCTGCGGTCATAAACCTGATAAGCGGTGCAGTTTTATGGCTGTCACTGAGTTTCTCCGGATTTCTGAGCCAATATGTTTCCGCAGGACTTTTTCACGTTCTGAGCACGGTAATCCTGACGTTTATAGGAGCTATGACTATCTTTAAAAGTCTTGTTAGAATATTGACAGGAAAACTGTCGGAAAAAGGAGAATTTTCACTTAAAATGGGAAAAAGTCCGATAGTGCTGAAATTATATCTTGATGATACTGCGGCTGATTTTGACAATTCAAAAATACTTTCAGCCGGGGAGGCTGTTATATTTGCACTTGCAAGTTCCCTTGATTCTGCGGCAGTGGGAATAAGCTGCGGATTTACGGATATATCAGTTCCGGCGGTCGTTTTTCTGGCTGTTATATTCGGATTCGGAGCAATTATTGCAGGCGGAATAACAGGAAAACTGGCGATAGTAAGAAACCATGATTATTCATGGATTGGCGGTGTTCTTCTTATTATTTTTGCTCTGTTATCTTGAATAGATTTTTATAAAAAACCCCGACTGTATAAACAATCGGGGGATATATTTTATATTATATACTTTACAATTTCCGGTGGATTGAACAGTCTCAGCTTACCCAGACCTGCCGATACCAGAAGCTTCATATTACCTATAGTATAAACTCCCTTTGAAAACTTCGGTAAAAATTTCCTCTCCGGCGACAGAATTCCTCTGCCGGCTATCCTTACTGCTCCTCCGTGAACATGACCGCTGAATGTATAATCTGCGCCCCACTTTGCGTACTCCCTGCCGTGAAGCGGATTATGCGCCATAAGCCACACCTCGCCGTCCGGACATCTTCCCAGATATCTGGTTAGATCAGTTGAAGTCACAATGTCAAGACCGTTGTATCCGCCGTTTTTCTTGTACGTCGAATACGGCTCACACAACCCGTATATCCTTATTTTCCTTTCGCCTATCATAACATCGGCATAGTTGTTTTTCAGCAATATTACGTCGGTTCTGTCGAGCATACGGTAATAATCAGCTCTGCTTTTCTGACTAAGACTTTGCTCGTGGTTTCCCTCTATCATAAACACGGGAGCTATTTTGCAAAGAGTTTTCAGCGTCTCTCCGGCACAGTGAAAATTTTTGCAGTTCCTTGATACAAGATCGCCGGTTATAAGTATTATATCCGGCTTTTCCCGGCGAACCTGATCGCAGAGAAATTGATTATTCCTGCCGAAAGTCCGCTTATGAAGATCAGATATCTGCACTGCACAAATATCTTTGCCAAGCTTTTCGCATCGTGTTTTCAGCATTATCGTATTCTCTGCCGCCGCATATACAGCGCCGCAAATCAAAACATTCTGTATAATTCTTTTCACTTCTGATTCCTTACTCTATATCTTCATCGTCGGGTTCAGCTTCTATGATAATTTCGTTCTGCTCTTCAAGAGCCGCTTCTGCCTCGGATTCTCTTATCTGTTCTTCGGTAAGCTGTTCAACCTTTTCGGTTTCCGCATTATCATCATGTTCTGCACGTGTAAATGCCACTACCTTTGCGCCGTCGCTCACTTTCATGACACGGACGCCCTTTGCTATTCTTCCCATGATCCTTATATCGCTGGCAAGAATTCTGATTATTATTCCGTCGCTTGAAACAAGGATTATATCATCTTCCTCGTCAACTATTTTGATTCCGCATACGTATCCACGCACATCGTCGACCTTATAGTTGGTCAGACCGTATCCGCCCCTGTTCTGGATGCGGTAGCTGCTTATTTCCGTTCGTTTACCGTAGCCGTTTTCGGTAACGGTGAGGAGAGAAGCTCCCTCACGAACCTTTGCCATTCCGACAACATAATCGCCGTCACGAAGCCTTATAGCCTTTACGCCGTGAGCCGAACGTGACATCGAACGTCCCTTTTCTTCCTCAATACAGATAGCCATGCCGTTATGTGTAGCAACGAAGATTTTCTGTTTTCCGTCGGTCATTCTCACTCCGGCTATCTCGTCGCCCTCGTCAAGACCGATAGCTATAAGTCCGTTCTTGCGGACATTCTTGTAAAGCGACAGGTTGGATCTCTTTATCTTTCCGTTTCTTGTGACGATAGTTATATACTTATCCTCGCTGAAATCGGTTGTCTTTATCATTGCGGCTATCTTCTCGCCCTCGGTCAGGGGAATGAGATTTATCAGATTAAATCCTCTTGAAGCCTTTGAACCGTCCGGAATTTCAAAGCATTTCAGCTTGTACATGATTCCCTTGTTTGAAATGAACAGAATATTATCATGCGAACCGCAGATAAACATTTCATCCACGAAATCTTCTTCACGCTGTTTCATTCCGGTAATACCTCTGCCGCCTCTCTTCTGCGTCTTGTAATCGGCAACCGGCATTCTCTTGATATAGCCGTTGTTGGTGAGAGTGACAACGCAGTCCTCTTCGGGGATAAGATCTTCTATATCCACTTCGCCGCTGACGGATTCAATATCCGTTCTTCTCTTGTCGCTGAATTTTTTGCGGATATTGTCAAGATCGTTCATGATTATCTCATATACACGGTTGATATCTGCCAGTATATCTTCATAATCAGATATTTTTGTCAGGATTCCGTACAGTTCGTCTGTGATTTTCTTTCTTTCAAGACCGGTCAGCTGTCCGAGACGCATCTGAACGATTGCCTCTGCCTGTTCCTGAGAAAGTCCGGTCTGATGTTCAAGGTGCAGACCAGTGAAATCATACTGGGCACGATCAAGAAGAGCCGACATATCTATATCCTTAAAACGCTCGATCATGCGCTCTTTTGCTTCTCCGATCGTTGAGCTTGAACGGAGTATGGTGATAACTTCGTCGATATAATCAGCGGCAAGCACGAATCCCTGAAGAAGATGAGCTCTTTCCAGAGCCTTTCTCAGGTCGAATCTTGTCCGGCGCTGAATGACTTCTACCTGAAAATCAAGATAATGCCGGAGCATTTCTTTAAGGGTAAGTATCTTCGGAACGCCGTTTACCAGCGCAAGCATTATGATGCCGATAGTATCCTGCAACTGGGTAAGAGCAAAAAGTTTGTTCAGCACGATTTGCGGAACGGCATCTCTTTTCAGTTCTATAACGACTCTCATGCCGTCCTTGTCGGATTCGTCACGCATGTCGTAAAGTCCCTCTATCTTCTTGTCCCTTGCAAGCTGATTTATGCTTTTAAGGAGTCTTTCCTTTCTCAGCATATAGGGTATCTCATCAATAATTATGCAGTTTCTGCCTTTTATCTCCTCAAAGTGAGTACGGCTGCGGAGAATAATTTTTCCCTTTCCTGTAGCATAAGCCGCACGTATTCCGGCTCTGCCCATAATGATACCTCCGGTCGGGAAGTCCGGGCCCTGAATATGCTCCATGAGCTGTTCAAGAGAACAGTCGGGATCTTCAATAAGCAGACGGAGTGCGTCTATAACCTCCCCCAGATTATGGGGAGGGATATTTGTTGCCATTCCGACGGCGATTCCGACTGAACCGTTTACCAGAAGATTAGGAAATCTTGACGGCAGAACTACAGGTTCTTTGAGACGGTCGTCGTAATTGGGCATAAAATCGACGGTATCCTTGTTTATATCGGTGAGCATATCGAGAGTTATCTTCTTCATTTTCGCCTCGGTATAACGATAAGCGGCAGGGCCGTCTCCGTCGATAGAACCGAAGTTTCCGTGGCCGTCAACAAGGGGATAGCGCATAGAGAAATCCTGTGCAAGACGAACGAGAGCATCATAAACCGATGCATCTCCGTGTGGATGATATCGTCCGAGAACCGATCCGACGGTATCGGCACATTTTCTGTAGGACTTTTCGGGAGTAAGTCCGTTTTCATGAAGCGTGTACAGAATACGTCTGTGTACCGGCTTCAGACCGTCTCTTACATCCGGAAGAGCTCTTGATACTATTACCGACATTGCGTAATGAAGCATGGAATTTTCCATTTCATCCACAAGTTCGGTATTTATTACTTTAGAATTATCCTGATAAAGCAATGTTTATTCCTCCGTTTTTCTGACAATTTCAAGCTCATCCTCGGAAAAGCCTGTTTTCGGCAGTATATAGAATATTTTTCTGTCCTGCAAAAGCAGAAAGAATTCTTCATATTCAAGCAGTTTGTAATTATCTTTTGTGTTTATTCTGGTTTTCTCCGGAAGTCCGATATCTCCATCAGCCTCATCGTCCGTTTCTTCATCCGGTATGATTTCCGGTTCTTCTTCCTCTTCAATTCCGTCGTCAACGGTAGATATATCAATAAATCCGCTGCCCACGCCTATCTTGTAAACGGGGTTTCCCATATCACGCACCGTTTCGACCGTGCGCATTCTTGCAAAGCGTGGAGTATGCCATTCACGGAACGCAAAGGCAAGGCATATCACTATCAGCAGATAGACTATCGTATTGTCGGGCTGTTTTACCGCCGCATATATGAAATCTGCGGCAAGAAACAGGAACAGACCCATAAACAAGTAACTCTTGGGATATACGAATTTTTTCTGATATGTCCTGTAAGCTTTATCAAATAAATCCGGCGGAACGGTATATTCTTTCTCCAGATCGTAGTTTTCTTCCATTTTCATTCCTTCCTTGATAATCATATCAACGAATTAGTGGGTACTCTGTCTCTATTCTCCCTCCCAAAGGATTTTTTCTCTATGGACATTCACTCTAATTAATTTTATTATCCCTTTATGGGGTAATAAAATTAATTAATAATGGGTTTCCAAAGGGTCACTCCCCACAATGTGGGGAGATGTCACGAAGTGACAGAGGGG
>UQXS01000086.1 GCA_900545125.1 uncultured Ruminococcus sp. | reverse complement strand
AGGCTATATATACAAACTACGGTATGCTGGTAGGCGGTGAAGACAGTTCCGGCAACTACCAGGATCATGCCGACCAATATCAGTTCACTGAAGGTGCTCTTGATTACAACGGATGCTTTGCTATTGCCTGCGCATCTGCGGCAAATCTTTACGGCGGTGATGCATCAACATTTGATGCGGTCAAGTCAAGCGCATCGGAGATAAATGACGGCTTTGATTTCGGCGGCGGAACAGTTATAGTTGACCCGGTAGAATACAATGTAGCTGTCAAGGTGGTTGACAAGGAGACCGGAGAACTTCTTCCCGGTGCTGAACTTTCAATGGAACGTCAAAAAAGTTACGGCGAAACCGTTGTATGGAATACTGCCGACGAAAATCCCAAGACCATCCAGGTGACCGACGGTGCGTGGGAACTTGAAAGTCCGTCAGAATATACTCTTACCCTGAAAACTCTGCCGGACGGATATACGAGCGACAAAACTTCCTGGACATTCAAGGATTTCATCAGCGGAGATTCCACGATCAACTGCAATATTGAACTGACTAAGGCAGACGAGCCTGAATATACTCTTGTGCCCGATAAGACCGAAGTAAAAGTGGGAGAAACTATTACTGTAGGCATAGGCGGCTGGGACAGACCGACAAGAGACTGGAATGTTTCCGTTGATTCTGAAAACGTCAAGATAAGTCAGGAAACGCCCGTTTCATTTGTTGTTACAATTGAAAAAGCGGGTACATACGATATCACGGTTACATTCCCGGGCGGAGTAACCAGAACAATACAGATAAATGCTGTCGGCTCTTCCGCACCTGAGCGTGTCTGGGGCGATGCCGACTGCGACGGCAGCGTCTACATTAACGATGCAGTTCTTGTTATGCAGGCGATCGGAAATCCTGATATGTACGGCGTAAGCGGAAGTGAAGCAACGCATATAACAGCAGAGGGCAAGGCAAATGCCGATGTTTATGAAAACGGAACAGACCTGACAAATCAGGATGCACTTCAGATACAGAAATTCCTTCTTAATCTTGTAGGATCGCTTAATCCCGATGCACTGAACTGAAACAATTAAATGCAGCAATATGATACCGGAGAGTACTTCTCCGGTATCTTTTATTAAACAATGAATAGCTTTTCAATTTCTTATGAAATCATTATTTCTAATTCGTTAATTTTAATATTATTGTAAACTATTTGTAACTAAATTGTAAAAAACAGCACTCAGAAACATTGTATAATATAAGTGCGACATATTATAGGCAATATCTTCAAATTAAGAAAGAAGTGTGATAATATGCACAAAACTATGAACAGAATTAAATCAATGGTTCTTGGCGGAGTAGTTGCCGTTTCCGCACTTGCTGCACCTATCTCAGTAAATACGGTGCGTCCCTCTCTCTCAGCAAATGCGGCTGATACCGACGATTACGCCAGACTCCTTCAGTATTCTCTTTATTTCTACGACGCAAATATGTGCGGTGAAATAAACGGAGAATGTGCTATGTCATGGAGAAGCAACTGCCATACATCCGACGAGGTAAAGGGCGGTTTCCACGACGCAGGCGACCACGCAATGTTCGGTCTGCCGCAGGGATATGCGGCTTCTGTCCTCGGATGCAGCTACTATGAATTCAAAGATGCGTATGTTTCCTCAGGACAGGGCGATCATCTGAAAGTCATTACAGATCATTTCTGCGACTTCTTCAAGAGATCTACAAAACTTAACGGAAACAGCGTTTCAAGTTTCCTCTATCAAAAAGGCGACGGAAATGAAGATCACGCTTACTGGGGAGCTCCCGAACAGCAGACAGGCGGAAGAAAGATGTTCTGGACTTCAAACAGCGCAAGCGACATCGCCGCTGATTATTCGGCAGCTCTCGCAATCAATTACCTGAATTTCGGCAATGCAGAAGACCTGAAATACGCCGAAGCTCTCTACAATTTCTCCACTCAGTACAACAGATGTGAATCAAACGGCCCTACAGGATTTTATTACACCAATAATCCGACTCCGCAGGACGAACAGGCATATGCAGCCGGCTGGCTTTATCTCGCAACTAAGAACGAGAAATACAAGACCGACTGCGCAAGCAAACAGACGCAGTATCTCGGCTGGTGCGACGGCTGGGACAACAGAGGTCTCGGAGCTGCCTGCGTTTATGCCGAAATCACAGGCGACTGGAGTAAGGTAAACTCCTATCTCGGCGGTCAGTGCAGCGGAAGCAATTACCTCTGCATGGAAGACTGGGGCAGTGCAAGATATAACTGCTCAATGCAGATGTCCGCTCTTATCGCAAGCAAACATTCAAACGCTGACTATACAAGCTGGTGCAAAAATCAGATGAACTATATCCTTGGTCAGAATCAATTCAATACCTGCTTTGTAACAGGATTCTCTTCAAATTCTGCCAAGAACACACATCACCGTGCTGCTTCCGGTTATCAGGGATATGAAGGCGAATACGGATTCCACGAAGGCGTAAAGACATATCACCCTACAAACGGCAAGGTACTCATTGGTGCTCTCGCAGGCGGACCTGACAAATCAGGAAACTATTCTGACGTCATTGACGACTATAAGACAAACGAGGTCGCTATCGATTACAATGCCGGTCTTGTCAGTGCAGCAGCAGGTCTTTACTCAGTATATAAAACAGGCAAAACAGCCTCTTCTATCGAGGGCGTTACAAAAATCTACAGCGGATCATCCAATCCCGGTCCTATTGTAACAACGACTACTACCAAAGGCAATCAGCCTATTGTGACGACTACAACGGCTGACCCTATTTCAGGCAAGGATATCGTTCTCACTCCTGATGATATGACCGTAGGCACGGAAAAGGGCGATGACGGCGAAGTAAACAACTACGCAGAATTCAATCCTCAGGGAGCAAAATCCGCTACACTCTACTACAAGGTAAATTCAAACGACACAAATACATCCGGTGCATTCGGAACATGGACAGGAAAATGGGAACAGGTTGATTTCAGCGACATTTCCGTTCCTGCAAACAAAGAAGTTTCCGTAGATTATGATATTCCCTCCAACGTTGGCTCTACCGTAAAGGCTATGATATTCTGGCCGCACGGCAACAACGTTACTATCGAGAAAGTTGTTCTCCACATGGGCGGTTCCGCTGTCGTAACAGATCCTCCGAAAACAACGACAACAACCAGAAGAACTACTACAACAAGCAGAACTACTACTACCACAAAGCAGTCCCCATCGTCAAAGGATATCATTCTCACTCCTGACGACATGAGCGTCGGAACGGAAGAGGGCGACGACGGCGAGATCAACAATTACGCAGAATTCAATCCTCAGGGAGCAAAATCCGCCACACTCTACTACAAGGTAAACTCCAACGATACAAATACATCCGGTGCATTCGGCACATGGACAGGAAAGTGGGAACAGGTTGACTTCAGTGACATTGCTGTTCCTGCAAACAAGGAAGTGGCCGTAGATTATGAAATTCCCTCCAACGTTGGTTCTACCGTAAAGGCTATGGTATTCTGGCCGCACGGCAATAACGTTACTATCGAGAAAGTTGTTCTCCACATGGGCGGAACATCATCCGATCCGATCAGTCCTTCTGTTACTATGTACGGAGATGCAGACTGTGACGGCAAGGTTTACCTCAACGATGCAGTTCTCATCATGCAGGCTATAGGTAATCCTGATGCCTACGGTGTAAACGGTTCTGAAAGAACTCACATCACCGAACAGGGCAAGGCTAACGGCGACGTTGCAAATACCGGTGATGATCTGACAAATGCTGATGCTCTGGCAATTCAGAAATATCTTCTCAAGATAATCAGCAAACTGCCTGAATAAAAACAACAAAAATGACGCTCGTCTGACGGGCGTCATTTTTTTGCATTACATTGCTGCATTATTTTTAGAACTTGCATTAACTGCAAGACGTTCATTAATAAAATCTTCCACTTCTTCCTCTTTTATACCGAATGCCAGAGCGATCTCGCCATCGATCAGTTTTTTTGCCGCATCAAAATTTCTCTTATCCGCCTTCAAAAGATGTTTTCCGCACTTTTCACGATCAAGGCTTTTGTTGTATATAGAACTCATTATGGAAACGATAGCCATATGGTCGCCGTTTTTAACTGCCTCGGAAAAATCTATATCCACGCTGCCGGCGGAGGGCATCATATCAATAAGGCGGAGCAGACTTTCTTTTGAGAGTACAGGGCGAAGCATTTCGCTGCATTTTCCCACCGGAACATAGACTGTCGTTTTTAATTCTGCCGAATAAAGCGTGATATACTCCTTTTCGCCCATACCGTCAAAATTCCGCCTGACAGTTTCACCTACAAGACAGATTTCAAGACCATTATAAATAACGTGTTCTCCCTTGCCGTACATCAAAATGATACACTCCATTCCTGCTGATATTATCAATGCAAACAGCTTACTAATAATATTATATCATTTCGGAAGGATTTTTTCAAAGCGATTTTTGCACAAAAACAGGGCATATTTATTTAGGCATAATGCGCAGACTCAGTTCTTTTCTGAAAGAAAATTCATAAAATTGTTCTTGTTTTCCATTGCTGTCAGGGTAGGTCTGCCGAGATCTTCACGTGATCCGACAGCACACTTCACCTCGATAAGACAAAGATGATCGGCAGATCTTGCCCTTTCAAGCTCCTTGTCGAGATCTTCAAAGGAATCAACACACACCGCACTGGGATATCCGCAGGCTCTTGCTGCTGCTGCGATATCCACCGAACACGCCGCCGTAGGCTGACCGCCGACAGTCTCATGTGCCTCATTGTTTATAACGATATGAACCAGATTATCCGGCGATATTTCACCTATTACCGCCATTGCTCCCATGTGCATGAGAAGAGCTCCGTCGCCGTCTATGCACCATATCTTCTGCTCCGGCATTGCCGAGGTGATTCCAAGAGCAATAGACGAACCATGACCCATAGAGCCTACCGTCAGGAAATCATACTTATGACTTGATCCGGCTGATTCACGGATCTCAAAGAGTTCACGGCTTGCCTTTCCGGTAGTCGAAACAACAGGATCTTCCCCTGTTGCAGCAACAATATGCCGGATAACGTCCTCACGTACCAGACGGTATTTATTTTCATATACCGTCTTTTCACCATAGGTCAGAGCGCCCTTGCGGACAACAAATCCGACCTGCCTGCCCCCAGCCAGAAGTTTTCTGAAATCATTCATAACGGCAGAAAGCTCCTCCTCGGATGTATCCGGGCTGATAATAAAGTGAGCGATCTCCATATCCTCCAGCAGCTTCACGGTCACTTCGCCCTGATAGATGTGCTGCGGTTCGTCGTGAACTCCCGGTTCGCCACGCCAGCCTATAACGAAGATCATAGGTATGCCGTATACCTTGCGGTTAAGCAGCGAAGCCACAGGATTTATAATATTTCCCTCGCCGGAATTCTGCATATAAACCACCGGATTTCTGCCCGTTGCCAGATGATAACCCGCTGCAATTGCGGTGCAGTTTCCCTCGTTGGCTGCGATTATATGATGATTTTTATTTATACCGTAAGTATTAATAAGATAATTACACAGCGCTTTAAGCTGCGAATCCGGAACGCCTGTATAGAAATCAGCTCCCAGAATTTCAACAAATTTTTCAACCTTCATATTTTTCTCCGTATAATTTTTCTATTTCCTCAAGCTCGGAAACGGTGTCTATCTCGATTATGCTGTCCTGAGCAACCGGATGTACTCTCAATCTGAGAGCGTCAAGACTGTTATTGGCAACATCATCCCAGAACAGTGATTCATAGCCGTTTGTTCCGTATGTTTCTTCGATTTTCCGTGCAAGAATCCTGCCGTCCTCCTGCTTGAAAAATGCGATTCCCGTCATAAGGTACTGATTTTCTCCGCCCTTGCCGATTCTGGTGATAAATCCGTTGGCATCGGTATCGAATACCCAGTCGTTGGTTTTACCCTCTGTATATTTTCCAAAATAGCATGACGTATCCGGAGTATCGGAAAGTATTTCCTGATTCCTCACAAAAAGGTCAGCCTCGCAGATAAAGCAGTCAGCCGTGCCAAGGATATCTCGGGCGTAATAAATCGACGAAATATTATTTACGGTGCTGTAGTCGGGATTTTCAACAATTTCAACGTTGGAATATTTATCACACAGGCTGTAAAACTGTTTTCCCAGATATCCGGCAACAATGCAGATTTTTCCTACTCCACGCTGATTCAGCGCACCGATAACCGTTTCTATCATCGGAACTCCGCATACGCTTATAAGCGGTTTGGGCGTTGTTTCCGTAAGCGGACGCATTCTCGTGCCCAGTCCGGATGCCATAATAATTGCATTTTCCATAGTATCGTTAATCCTTATAGATCACCGGAACAGCTATATTCCGTGATTTGAGAGCTTCTTCAAAGACCTTGAAGAAATTGTGGATATCCTCTTCGTCAATTGCTCCGAGAGCACAAAGACGAAAAGTATTTGTTGTGGAGATCTTACCGGGATAAATCGTAAATCCCCTCTCATAGCAGTAATCGTGAACAGCCTCAAAGCTCCAGTTGGGATCATCGGGATAGATAGCCGACGAAACCAGTCCGGCACGCCATTCCGGCTTAATGACCTGACGGAAGCCCAGTCTGTCAAGTCCCTCATTAATGGCGTTGAAAACTCTGGTGTGACGTGCCCATTTATTCTCCTCACCCTCGGCAAAGTACTCGTCAAGAGCCTGTCTTGCAGAGTAAACCGTCTGCACCGGCGGAGTGAAATGCATCTCACCTGTTTTCTCAAAGAAATCGTACTGCAAGAACAGATTGCAGTAATAAGAACGCTTGGGGTAGCTGGCGGATTCCTCTATAATCTGCCTGTTTCCGATAATGAACGAAAGTCCGGTCATAGCCATAAGACCTTTCTGGGCAGAAGCCATACAGAAGTCAATATTATCCTTTTCTATGTCAATGGGACGCATTGCCAGCGTTGAAGTCGTATCAACAATAAAAATTGCGCCGTATTCATGAGCAAGAGCACCAATTTCCCGGACAGGGTTAAGTATACCAGTGCCCGTTTCGTTATGGGTGGTATAAACCACAGCAATATCGGGATTTTCTCTCAGCGTATTTTCCACTGTTTCAAGATCAGGAAGCTGATCTACCGGAAATTTCAGGTCAATAAAGGGAAGTCCGTAATACTGACAGATCTCAGCGGCACGTGTGCTGTATGCTCCGTTGTTTATGACGAGAATCTTTTTCCCCTCCGGAAGCAGCGAATTTATACAGATATCAAGATTAATAGTGCCCGAACCGCAAAAAAGGACAGATGTGTACTTCTGGGGATCGCCGTGAACAATCTTTACCAGATCAGTGCGCATTTTCCGCATTATATCGCCGAATTCCTTTTCCCTGGGACATATATCCGGAACGACCTGCGCCATTTTAACGGTATCCGTAGTAGTTGACGGGCCGGGATTGAGAAGAACGTTTCTTTTAACTTTATCCATAAAATTTCTCCTTAAATTATAACTCATCAATAAGCGTAATAATATTTTTGATAGGCATAAGACGGTCGTCAACCTCTTTTGCACGATGATAGCGCAAAATGTCTCTTGCCGTCTGTTCCATGGCAGGGAAAGCGCTTCTCGTCAGCTGGTTTGCATAGATCACAACATTTACGCCATGTTCCGCCAGTTCAGCCTCGGTTATCTCATTGAACGAAGTAGGAACTACCACAATAGGCGTTTCCTTATCCTTTTCCCTGAATTTATCGCAGAACTCCAGAATTTCCGCCGGATCTTTCCTGCGGTTGTGGATCATAATACCGTCAGCACCGGCATCAACATAAGCCGAAGCCCTGTTCAGTGCATCTTCCATGCCCTGTTCGAGGATAAGACTTTCAATTCGGGCAATTATCATGAAGTCATCAGTAAGCTGGATTTTCTTTCCGGCACGAATTTTTTCACAAAAACGCCCGATGGAATCCTGTGTCTGCACGACTTCATTGCCGAAGAGGGAATTTTTCTTCAGTCCGGTTTTATCCTCAATAATAATGGCAGAAACTCCCATTCTTTCGAGAGTACGGACATTGTAAACAAAATGTTCGATAAGACCGCCTGTGTCGCCGTCGAAGATAATAGGCTTTGTTGTAACTTCCATAACGTCGTCAATGGTGCGGAAACGGGAAGTCATATCAACCAGTTCGATATCAGGCTTGCCCTTTGCCGTCGAATCGCAGAGGGAACTTATCCACATAGCATCGAACTGGTCAAGACCGCCGTCATTTTCAACTATTGTTTTTTCAGCGATAAGACCGGTGAGTCCGCTGTGAACCTCTATTGTCTTGACGATAGGACACATACGGATAAGCTGTTTAAGACGTTTTCTGCGATATTCCGGCATTGCAAGCTTTTCCTTGATCCGCAGGTCAATGCGCTTTACGTTTTCGTTGTATGTATATGGGACATCAATAATTTCGCCGCCATAGTTCTTTAAAAGATTCTCGGCATTATCTCTGATCGCCTTCATTGGCTTTGATTTCCAGTTATCACCGTGAATAACGTAATCGGGACGGATTTTTTCAATGATCTTATCATACATAATATCATCCTGTATAACGATCTCGTCAGCCAGGTCAAGATCTTTCACAATACTGATTCTCTTATCAAAATCGACTGTAGGAAAGCGGTTGAAACGGATCATTGCCGCATCGCTGAGAATTCCCACAACAACTTTGCCGTATTTTTTTGCTTCCGTCAGGATATTTATATGCCCCTCATGAATAACATCAGTGCAGAAGCACGTATAGACTGTTTTCATTATTTCTGAATTCCTCCAATAACGCAATATTCATAGTAATGATGCATTTTCACATAAAATAATTATATCATAACTCAGTTGAAAATGCAACCAATAATTACAAAACTGAAATAAAACATAAATTTATGGAACATCGACCCCGACGGCGCAGAATAAGTAATCAGAACGAAAAAAGGCGTAATCCAAAGGAAAACGCCTGTAAAGGAATATAGAGAAGTGGTGGACCATCAGGGACTCGAACCCCGGACCGACCGGTTATGAGCCGGGAGCTCTGACCAACTGAGCTAATGGTCCGAAAGATAGATTTAATAAAAAACGGAAACTGAGAACAGTTTCCGTTTTCAAATTAATACCGGCACTTATTTACTTTCCCAGGCCGTCTCCAGCCAAGTATCATCAACGTAAATGAGCTTAACTTCCGTGTTCGGAATGGGAACGGGTGTGACCTCATTGCTATCAGCACCGATTAACTTCAAACCGAAAAAAGCGAAAAAGGAAAGAAAAGAGGGGATAAACGAAACACAGAGAAACAAAAGGAAAAGCCCTCGACCGATTAGTACCTGCAAGCTGAACGTGTCGCCACGCTTACACATCAGGCCTATCAAACTCATAGTCTATGAGAGGTCTTACTCTTACGATGGGATATCTTATCTTAAGGCCGGCTTCACGCTTAGATGCCTTCAGCGTTTATCCGTTCCGCACATAGCTGCCCAGCTGTGCCACTGGCGTGACAACTGGTGCACCAGAGGTGCGTCCATCCCGGTCCTCTCGT
>UQXS01000085.1 GCA_900545125.1 uncultured Ruminococcus sp. | reverse complement strand
ATATACGATCTTGCGGAAGATCTTGGCAGTGACGGCAGAACTGTACTTTCCGCTTCGGAATGCCTTTCAGCCGATGTAAATGCTGCGTTTGATCCGACTTACCCGGAAGTGAACGAAAGCAATAACTGTGCCTATATCAATAAGGGTGTAGTTATTACAAAATATACGGGTGCGAGGGGAAAATCAGGTACTTCTGATGCTTCTGCCGAGTTTACAGGCAGGATCAGACGTCTCATGAACTCGAAGAATGTTATCTGGCAGACAGGCGAACTTGGCAAGGTTGACGAGGGCGGCGGCGGAACTGTTGCTGCATATATCGCAAATCTTGATGTTGATACTATTGATCTTGGAGTTCCGGTGCTTTCGATGCACGCTCCGTATGAGGTAGTCTCAAAGATCGACACATATATGGCTTACAAGGCATTTATGGCGTTTGTAGAAGATTAAAATAGTAATATCGCCCCCACAACAAAGGCTGTGCAGTCGAAATGGCTGCACAGCCTTTGTTATATTGCCTTATATATCGGATTTTCCAATTTCAGCAATCTTATCTTCTTATCAAGACCGCCTGCATATCCTGTCAGACTGCCGTTTGCTCCGATAACACGATGGCATGGAATGATTATCGAAATAGGATTGTGTCCGACAGCGTTTCCCACAGCCTGAGCAGACATTCTTCTGATTCCTCGTTTGCAGGCGATAATATTGGCAATTTCACCGTAAGTCATGGTCTTGCCGTAAGGAATTGTGAGCATTATCTCGCACACTGATTTACAGAATGATGTGGTATTAAGACTAATCGGAGGTGTAAAATCCGGAACTTTACCACTGAAATAAATATCGAGCCAGTTTGATGTCTGCCTGAATATTGGCAGATTGGCTTCAATGCTTCCGGAAAAAATATCGTCGGGAAAGTCTTTCTGACCATTGAACCATAATCCCGTGAGAGATTCGCCGGAACTTGCAAGAGTTATTGCACCAAGCGGAGATGCATAATTGTATTTGTAAATCATATTAATATTAAACCTTATTTATCGTCAACAGTGAATCCCGTAACGTCTATCACGGACGAAGAATTCTTATTTCCGGATGTTATCGTATGAGCGACCAGAAGATTAAACACACCATACAGGATCATCACTATTCCGACGATGATACGTGCAATTCTGCCTGCACCGAATGGGTTGAAAATGCATAGACATCCGACAATGAGCATAACGGCTCCGACTATTCCGCCTAAAAGATTTCTTTTGTTTTTCAAAGCACGCAATATATTTGAAATGCCCATTACTGCAATGACGATTCCCCCAATGAATGCAATGCCGAATGCTACGATTTTTGGAAGAAAAATTATTGCGGCGATAATCAGTGCCGTTCCGATGACGGAGGGAACGATTATCCCGAAATCACCTGAAGCAGCGCCCTGTATTATCTCAAATACGCAGAATAGCGCAATGATGATACATATACCGTACAGTGTATACGTGATTATTTTCGGCAGAAAAGCGACTATAAATCCGATTATTGTCAGAAGAAGTCCCTTTGTCAGGAATTTTTTATTACTCATTTAAATCCGACCTCCTATATCAATACACTGCCGATTTTCAGCCATATCTTATGCAATAGGTTTGATTTTTTATAGATATTTCCGGCAAGTGTGTTTACAAATCCGGCGCAGAATTCCATTTCATCTTTTTCGGGTTTTTCAGAGCTGAATCCGGTTTTCATGGCAATGTCCATGAATTTGATGAAGTCGCCCGACGGGAAAAAGCTTTCTCCTGCACGCTGCTCTGTTCTTTTGGCAAAATCTGTATAATTACCGTTGTCATTTTTTAGTTTAAGAAATGCAAGAAGCCGCTCGGAATAGCGATACATATTACCTATCCTTTCGGATGACGAGCCTCTGGTAAAGCGATTGTGCCGCAGTCTGAGAATGATAATGCGTCGTATAAATATGAACACAGCAAGCAAGGTGACTGTAAGAACAGGCAGGAGCAAAAGTTTTAATGTTCCCGATTTGCTTTTGTCCGGTGATTTTGCTATTGCTGCGGCTTTTCCGTGTCCGGTTCCGACAGCAGTTCCGGCAGCTGTTCTGACGCTGCTTGTTGTTGCAGAGGGGGACTGCACAGAAGATGTCTGAACCGAAGTATTATTGGCAGTTGTAGTGACAGTCGGAGCAGCCGAGGAGGTATTTTCCTGTTCGGATGTATCCATCGGATCTGTTACCGGATTATGGTTAATGGTTCTTTCTGTGTATCCGGCGGTAAATTCATATGGCACCCAGCCAAAACCGTCAAGGTATATTTCGACCCATGCATGACTGCGGTTGTCTTTTACGTCAATCGTGTAAGAACCGTCAGGATTTGCCGATTCTTCGTTAAAATCGTCAGCTACGATCACATAACCGGTGGCATATCGTGCAGGGATGCCTGCCATTCTTGCAAGTAAAACGCCGGAAGTTGCATAGTGTATGCAGTAACCTTTCTGATTTTCAAGCAGGAAGTAGTTGACAAAATCACGGTTTGAGGGAGTCTTGCCAGGGGATAGTGTATATTTTGTATCTGCTGCCATTTTTTCTCTCATTTTCTGAAGAGCTGCAATTACATCAGAGGCTGTTTCCGCCTCGGATGCTTCTGTAATAAGGTCGCTGTATTCCTTACGAACTTCTTTCATATTCTTATCGTCAGGTAATTGGAGATAATTATCATATACAAAATCCCTGTATTTATTTTCAAGCAGTGCAGCCATGATAAGCTGACCATTGTTGTAAAAATTGTCTGCTGCTGTGGAATATTTTATATCTGCATTCAGGTTGTTTACAGATATATCGTTATCTGAGCAGAATTCTGCTATACCTTTCTGCCAATCTTCATTTGTGATAAATGCTGTGTTGATATCAAAAGTCCATCCTTTTGTCAGCGTTGATGCATAATCATCTGTATTGACAGATACAAAATTGTAGTTGAATTCCCTTTCAGCATCGTCTATAGAAGAGACGATCATATCTCTGTTATATGATAATCCGCCAACATTATCAGTACCGTAAGGTGCAAATATTCTGTCTTTTTTTAACTTTGAGTTGATTTTTACTGTATATTCATTTGTTGTGGGATTAATGAGCTTAGCGAAAAGACATGGAAAATCCTGCGGAAATATCTTATATTTGCTGAATTCGTCAAAAATTTCGTTATTGTACTTTTTGTTACTGAACTGGAGCCATTCATTATCATTATAGATGTTTGCGACAGATTCTTTTAGATATACAGAGCCATTGCAGGCACGGTCAAATGTCACTAAAAGATCGGTTTTATCTTTGTACGTTATGTGGTCTTTATTTCCGAGTTTGTTATTGTTATATTTGAAGGAGAGCCCGAAAACCCCGGTTATTCTGGAAAGGCTTTCTGCCAGATTTTCAATGGAAAACTGTTCAAAGGCAATGGTCAGATCACGTCGTTTCTGATTAAGTTTATCGCTTCTTTCGTAACCTGAAATACTTATCACAAACGAGGACACGGAAGAAATTATCATAACAGACAGAATAATAAAGATACCGCATTTCTCTGTTACTTTAAGTTTCATCTGACGTTTAGGAGAAAAGACGTTGTTTTTCCTGACAAATCCTCCCGAACCGCAGGTGTATTCCCCCATATCGGTAGAGGTCATGCAGAACATAGCTATCCAGTAAGCGACAGTAAGGCTTCCCCAGAAAACCGGAATAGCGATGCCGTTGTAGAGACCTATTTCGATAACCGGAAATGTTACAAGAAGCGGCAGTATCATGTTAGGATGATATATTGTAAAGAAATAGATAACGAAAGCGATCAGCCAGATTCCGAATATAAGCAGAATAGTCGTGGCACGTTCTTCGTCCCGGAAATCCACATATTTGTAGTAATTTATATCGGATTTGAAAGACTGCTGATAAATTACATTATACACAAATTTAAAACCTTCGGTGATATCATCCAGCATTTTGAGCGCAGCTCCGGCGAAAATAACAAGCGATCCGGCTATTATCCATAGAGCCTTTTGATTTATCAGTATCAGCGTTATATAAAAAACAGAGAATATGAACACTGCTGCGGTAACTGCGCTTTTATTATATTCAAAGCTGAACATTCCCAGAAAGGACATTATAACGGAGATAAGACCTATGACTGCAATAATCACAGATTCAAAGCGTCTCATGTCACGGCGTTTTTTCTTCACCGACATTACAATGCTGTCACAGACAGCGATTCCATTTCTGTTTTTAACGATGTTTTTTTTCATTATAGTTCTATATCCTTTATTGAAGAAGAGATTCTGCCTGCTGCTACAGGAGTCACATTTATTTCGGGATAAGGACAGACAGCTTCTGAAGCTGATTCCTGCGATTTAACAACGACCAATGCATTTTTCACATCTGCTTCTACACATTCATCTATAAGTCCGAAAACTGCAGGATCAGGAACAGATGTGATAAAAGTAAAAGATGAAACGGATATTATTGAATTATCGGTCAGATAGATATCAGGTTTCAGGAAGAAAAGATTGTCGCTGAACGAATTTATGATATCTCTGACTGTTTCTGCAAGATCGTCCATGGAAGAGATATTTTTTTCAACGAATTGTTTCTGATGTCCGCTGTAGAAAATAACATTATGGCATCTTTCGTTGTCAAGCATGAGTTGTGAAACAGAAAGAAACGTTTCAATCAAAGTATCGAATACAGGGAGGGTATATACGGAATCCTCATAGCACTTCAGATTGAGGAATATTACCGATGGTACATCAATGGGCAGACTGTACTCTTTAACGATAAAGTCGCTCTTTTTTGAACTCAGCTTCCAGTGGATGCGGTTCAGTCTGTCTCCGGGATTATATTCACGAAGATCGAATATTTCGGACGGATCGTCTCCGGGATTGTTTTCCGAAAAAACGCTGCTCTCTTCGTTTATACGGTCGAAAGTACTTACAATTCCCGATATTTCGTTATTTTCTGGCATAACTGCGATTTCCGTTCTGATATTCTTTCCGGTTTTCATCCCGAATAATCTCATGGGGTCGTATATTTTTATATTTACGGTTCTGATTTTGATAATTCCGCAGAATTTTGAACTGAGCTGAAATGTCACACTCTGGAGATTTCTTGGCTGAATGGGCAGATCCAGATAAAATGATGAGATTTGATTGCTGAAAACGTTGTAGTATTCAATATGAGCCTCAGCTTTTCCCACAGGAATAAAGCTTTTGTTTGCGATACACAGCTGAACTGGGAACGGCTGATTTTTCGGAACAGCCGTATCTTTCACAGTGAGTTCGGCTTTAACGGAACGTTTAAGTATCAGTGCTGCAATGAACATGACGGCAGGCAGAGCAATGAAAACTATCAGGAGTACGAGTGCAAAATCCGGCACATACAGAATATAAAAGAATGTGCATATGATGATAAGCAGTAAAAAAAGTATTTTTGTTACAAGCATCGGATCACCTGCCGGACGAAGTTATTCCGGGAACAGGAACAGTCCGCAGAATGTCAGCGATCACATTTTCGGCGGTGATATCCGAAAGCTTTGCTTTGGAATTAAGGATTATTCTGTGAGCAAAAACGTCATTGCAGATATAGGAAATATCGTCGGGAATAACGTAATCACGTCCCATGGCAACGGCAATTCCCTTTGATATCTGCATAAGAGCGAGAGTTCCTCTCGGACTGATTCCGAGTTTTATCATAGGATGATTTCTGGTAGCGGCAGACAGAGCCACGACATACTCATATATTCTGTCATCAACATAAATACCGGCGATGTAGTCCTGGAGCGCAGTGATAAACGATGCGTCAGCAACTGTTTTTACAGTATCAAGGGGATTTGAGTTGTATTTTGCTTTAAGAATATTGACTTCTCCGGAAAAATCAGGATATCCCATGCTGAGCTTTATCATGAATCTGTCAAGCTGGGAATCGGGAAGACTGTGAGTTCCGGCAGAACCGATAGGGTTTTGTGTTGCGATAACAGTGTATGGTTCGGGAAGTTTGTATGTAGTTCCGTCAACAGTGATTCTTTTTTCCTCCATAAGTTCCAGAAGTGCGGACTGAGTTTTGCTTGATGTACGGTTAATTTCATCGGCAAGGAAGAGATTGCAGAAAGCAGCTCCGCAGCGGAATTCAAAAGCTCCGGTTTTTTTGTTGTATATATTAAAGCCTGTCACGTCCGACGGAAGAACGTCGGGAGTGAACTGCATACGATTATGTTCAAGGGACAGAGCCTTTGAAAAAGCGAGTGCAAGTGTTGTCTTTCCGACGCCGGGAATATCTTCGATAAGAATATGTCCCCTGCATAGAATAGCAAGCAGCACCTTGATAATTATTGAATCTTTGCCAATAACAGCCTTTTTTATTTCGGTCACGATTGAATTGATCTGATTTGTGTAGTTATTGTTCATATTGAATCTCCTATATTTTATTTGTACCTTTTTATTATAGCATTATTAAATTGATTTTGCAAGTGATAATGCAAAAAATATCGGCTGTTCTTATTCAGGGGACGATCATGCATCATTGTTCGGCGTTATCCTCAAAAAAGCTGCTGATTGGTTTGTCGAGGATCTTTGAAAGTCCCCATAATTCAATATCCGATACTGTTCTTGTTTGTTCTTCTATCCTGCATATTGAACCACGGCAGATGTACACGGCGATCGTTTCAAGTCTGTCAGCAAGGAGCTGCTGGCTCATTTTCTGCTCGATGCGGAATTGACGTACTTTTTTGCCGATCATATTCTTTTTTTCTCCGTCTATTATTCTTGCCATAATAATCACACTCCTAAAAAGTCTTGACATAGGACAATTAATATGATATAATAAAATCATAATATTATTGTCCTGTAATGAGACATTTTATACTTTTTTTCGGACAAACAACAACAGAAAAAGTCATGAAATCTCATCCTGTATGTGATATAGTAAAATTACAGCAGTATAAGATTGTTTTAAGGAGGCAGAAAGATGTCAGAAATAATCGAAATAAAAAATATATCAAAGGAATTTAAGGTGCTTAACCGACATGAGGGGCTCAAGGGAAGCTTCAAAGATCTTTTTTCACGTGATTACAAGATCGTCCATGCCGTTGATAATATATCAATGAGCATTTCACAGGGGGAGATAGCAGGATATCTTGGCCCGAACGGAGCAGGGAAATCCACAACTATCAAAATGATGACAGGTGTTCTGGAGCCGACTTCAGGAGAAATATTGGTAAACGGAAATGTTCCTTACAGAGACAGAGCTAAAAACGCTCAGGAAATAGGCGTTGTATTTGGTCAGCGTTCGCAGCTCTGGTGGTCATTGCCGCTGGTAGAATCATTCAAACTGCTGAAAGATATCTACCAGATATCAGATGACAGCTACGACAGTATAATGGAATTGTACAGATCTCTTGTGGACATTGAACCGCTTCTGCACAAGCCTGTTCGTCAGATGTCTTTGGGTCAGAGGACTCTCAGCGATATACTGGCTGCTTTTCTGCATGATCCAAAGATAGTATTTCTGGACGAGCCTACTATCGGGCTTGATGTTTCAATGAAAAGCAGGATCAGAGCGCTTATTCATGCTTTGAATAAGGAGAAGAACACTACAGTCATACTTACGACACATGATATGGGAGATGTTGACGCTCTCTGCCGCCGTATAGTTATAATTGACAAGGGAAAAATGCTATACGATAATGACATCGGTCATTTAAAGGGATTTTTCGGTTCATACCGTACTCTGAAAATACGTCCGTCGGGCGATATAAAAGAACAGACGGGAAAATTGAAAAATGAACTTGGCAGATTTTCAGCCGCCGTTTCCGCCGACGATGAGTGGATATCTGTTCTTGTCAATGAAGAAAAAGCGAAAGTTATGGAGGTGCTTGGAGAAATACAGAAGTCCCACGATATCCGTGATATGAAATTGGAGGAAATATCTACCGAGGAGGTTATAAAAAAAATATACGAGGAGGGTGTGGAATGAAATTAAGAAAATATCTTGCCCTTACCCGTGCCGGAATACTGGAATCTTTTCAGTATCGTATTGCTATGCTCGTAATGGTTGCCGGAAATCTGCTTTATCTGACCGTTGTATATTTTTTCTGGAAAGCTGTATATGCGTCGTCAGGCAGCGATGTTGTAAACGGAATGACGTTTTCGGATACACTGATATATCTTGTCCTTGCGACCGCTCTGTTCAACTTTATGGAGATGTATACGGTCTGGGAAATCGGCAGAAATATTCAGTCCGGAAAGATTGTTCTCGATCTTTTGAAGCCGATGCGATACCGCAGTTATCTGTTCTGGGCATATTCCGGAACACTGGCAACTCAATTCGTCTTTACATTTATTCCGACCTTTATTATTGTGTGCATTGCCACAAACGGAGCTGTACCTCTGGGAGTAAATCTGCTGTATTTTGCAGTTTCTGTTGTTATGGCGGTTATTATAAACTATGCCGTTGACTTTATGACCGGTACGATCTGTCTGTACACGGAGTCTATCTGGGGTATCAATATCATGAAGCAGGTCATAGTGCTGCTTCTTTCCGGAGCTACGATACCTGTCGCTTTTTTTCCGGAGGGAATGAAAAGGGCAGTCGGCTATATGCCGTTTCAGTCAATATACAATACGCCGCTTACCATTCTTCTTAATGGAAAGCCTGATTTTACAGAAGTCCTTGAAGCTCTCGGAACTCAGGCGTTCTGGTGCATAGTTCTGCTTATACTCAGCAGCTTGTTCTGGAAAGTATCTCTGCGTAAGATCACAGTGAATGGAGGCTGAAACATGAAAAGAAAAGGTTTACGATTTTATTTCAGGATATACAGGAAGATTCTGGCACAGGATCTTAAAAGCAAAATGAGTTATCGTGCTGATTTTATAATATCCACAATAGGCATGATTTTTACGAACATTGCAGGTTTTGTAAGCTTCTGGATACTTTTCCGGAGTTTTCCGGAGGTAAACGGCTGGGGCTATCATGAGATACTGTTTCTTTACGGATTTTCGCTTATTTCCCTGACACCTGTGCAGTGCTTTTTCGACAACAACTGGAGTCTCAGAATGTATGTCTATTCCGGCGATTTCATCAAATACTGTTTCCGTCCGATAAATCTGTTTTTCTATTATCAGTCCGAGGTGTTTGATGTAAAGGGATTGGGGCAGTTTGCGTTTGGTCTTGGAACGCTTATTTATTCATGGAATAAAATAGGGCTTCCGCTTACTCCTGTCATGATATTAAAGACTGTAGTATTTCTTATTACAGCGTCGCTTGTAATGATTGCTGTAATGAATGCGGCGGCAGCAACTTGTTTCTGGATAACAAATTCATTTTATGTTATGGATCTTGCTCTTAAATTCAAGGATTACGCAAGATATCCGATTACGATATTCAGTCCGTTCTTCAGATTTATCTTTACATTTCTCATGCCGATTGCATTTATCGCATACTATCCCAGTCTGGTGATACTGCGCCCTGACGAAGTACCGCTGCTGTCGTGGCTGTCTCCGTTGTTTGGATGTGTATTTTTCTGGCTGAGCTATAAATTCTGGATGTATGGTGCTATGAAGTACAGTGGTACGGGATCATAAAAAAATG
>UQXS01000084.1 GCA_900545125.1 uncultured Ruminococcus sp. | reverse complement strand
ATCCGGCACAGAAACTGCAATCTGTGCCGGATTTTGACTATAATCACTAATATAATATTACCACAATGTGAACATCATATAAAATTCTTGAAAAAAAAGCTGTGATATGATATAATATATTCAATAAAAAATTCACGGGAAATCAGCTTATGAAAAAAATTACGAAAGAAAAAATTAAAAAATGGATAGGTTTTTTTGCCAATCCACGGCTGCTTCTATGTATCGCCATTGCCTGGATAATAACAAACGGCTGGTCATATATTGCTTTTGCTCTCGGAACTTATTTCGGGATAAAATGGCTGACGGCAGTTGCAGGAGCATACCTTGCATTTCTCTGGCTGCCCGTTTCACCGGAAAAAATAGTTACGCTTGCTATAGCTATTTTTCTCCTTAAACGTCTTTTTCCAAACGATACCAAAACTCTCGCTATTCTTCACGACCTCCACCAAAAGGCAAAAAAAGTCATTTCAGACAGGAAATCAAAGAAAAAATAAGAACCGCATAAGCGGTTCGGAAGAAAGATCAATTCAGCACAAGTACTCCTATATTGAGATATGCGGCAAAAATCGTCCACAACAGATAAGGAATATTAAGATATGCCGCCGCTTTGCTTACATGACGAAAACGCAGGATCATTGCTGCAATCAGTATCAGCAGCAATAAAATTACTCCAACAGAAAGTCCGAGCGATCTCAGCCTGAAAAATGCTATTGTCCAGAAAAAATTTACTGCTAACTGTACACCGTAAATTATAAATGCACTGCGTTTTTCGTCGTCATCCGCATCGGAAGTATGGATAACATAAGCCGATATTCCCATAAGTGCATACAGCACAGCCCATGTCAGCGGAAAGAGCCAGCCCGGCGGCGACAGCGGAGGCTTGACAAGTTCCTGATAAAATGAGAACGAATTACCGGCAAGAATACCTGCCAGTGCCCCTACAAGTTCCGCCGATACTATAAATATTATCAGCTCTGACCATTTTATTTTTTTCATATTTTCTCACCTCGTCTGTTATATTATATGCAGCTTATCCGCAAAAATCACACTGGGAGGAATAAATCTGAACAATACAATTTCAATGCTATGCCGAAAGCTAAGGCAGCATATATATTATTATGAAATGAGATGATACTATGACAGAACTACAGAAAATACAGCGTGCCAAAATGTATATTGATAATCTTGCGAACGGCATAAATCCGATAACAGGTTTCCGGATAAGCGACGACGAAACCGTCAGGGACGACAGAGTGATCGCCTGTTTTGAGTATATTTCTGAAATTCTTGATATAAATATTCAGAAATGGGACGAAGAAACAGCAGTACGCAGTCACCAGGAACAGTTGGTGTTCATCACTGACGAACAGAAATCTCAGCTCAGAATAAACTACGGTCCATGCACTACGGTAAGTATGGTCAATGAGATAAACAGAGTTCTCCAGCAGAACGGTTTCGGAAGAATCACCGGTATATGGATAAACGACTGGCTTGAAAGCAGGGGTCTGCTTGCAAGAAACGGTTTCGGAAACCGCATTGCCTCTTCATCCGGACATGAAATCGGTATTACTTCAGAACTGAAGAACGGCTCTAATTACGGAGAATACTATGTAAATATGTTCTCTGTCGGCGCACAGGGATTTATATATGAAAATCTTGATACAATAATTGACTATCACTATAACGGCAGATAAAAGGAGCTTTTTAATGACAAAACCTGAATTTCCACGTATCGGACAGAGGATAATGAGATCCGCTGCCGGAGTGCTTTTATGCTATATGATCTATTTTATCAGAGGAAAAACCGGAATTCCGTTCTACTCCATGATCGCTGCGGTGTGGTGTATTCAGCCCTATACAGGCAAAACCCTGAAAATGGCAGGTCAGCGTGCAACGGGAACGCTTATCGGAGCTTTCTTTGGTCTTGCTGCCATACTCCTTGAGATCTACGTATTTGATATCTACAACAGTCTGCCCGGATATTTACTTAATGTTCTGTTCATTATTCCGGTTCTTTACTCAACGGTTCTGCTGAAAAAGCAGCCTACATCGTTCTTTTCATGCGTTGTTTTTCTGAGTATTGCGGTAAATCATCTCACCGACTCCAACCCGTTTATTTTCGTGTTCAACCGTGTAACCGATACTCTGACAGGTATTCTTGTCGGAGTTGCCGTAAATTCGGCACGGCTGCCGAGAAAAAGAATAAAAGACTGTCTTTTCGCTGTCTCCCTTGATGATATGATTATCCCTGTACAAGGCAGTTTATCGCCTTTTTCCAAGGTTGAGACAAACAGAATGATCGAAAGCGGCATGAAATTTACAATCGTTACTGCAAGAACTCCGGCAAGTGTCATGAAACCTCTGGAGGGAATGGAGCTTGATCTTCCGGTCATCGTCATGGGCGGTGCTGCACTGTACGATGTGAACGAAAATACTTTCATTAATGCTTATGTGTTCTCGAACGAATCATGCAGCGAGATCGTTGGCATCATCCGTGACGAGGGAATGAACTGCTTTATCAGCGCTTTGTGCGATGATACAATGATTATTTATTACAGGGAACTTGTCAATCCTGCGGAAACTGATATCTTCCGGAAACTGAAACGCTCCCCTTACAGAAACTATATAAAAAGAGATCCCTATGAAAGCGACCGTCCGATATACATAATGCTCATTGACCGCACGGAACGTGTGGAAAAACTATATCGTAAAATGCTTGAAAAGAAGTTCGGACAGCGCTTCCGCATACTTTGCTTTCCGGCCGATGAATATGAGGGATTCAGCTATATTAAAATCTATAACAAAAACTCCTGTCCAGAAAATATGATACGCTATCTTATGGATTTTTATAACATCAATCGCAAGCTCTATATCGGCGCAGGCAAAGAATGCGATGTCCTGGCTGACAGTTCTGATCTTGACAGCATTATCAGAACACTAAGAAAAAAATATGAACCAGTCTCTTTCCGGAATAAATAAAAAAGATTCCATTCCTGATTCCGGTAAAAAATAATAATGAGGGAGAAAATCTCCCTCATTATCTTTGTATAAACGAATTTATTATTGTCCGGAAATTGCTGTTCCGCCGGAAAGAGTTCCGCCATATGCTGCAAGCTGATCGCTGTAGTATTCCTGGAAATATGTACAGTTGCTGAGCGTTCCTCCGGTATAGAAAGCTGCTCCTGACGGAAGTCCTGAACCTCCTGCCTTGAAGTTGCTTACATTCTTTCCGGCAACGAACGATACGATCACCTGATTGTTGCTGCCGACCAGAGAGATCCTTGTGCCCTTTGAAACTGAACCTGAAGCGGAAACTGAAGCATTTAAGCTTCCGCCTCCCATGCCGCCCATGCCGCCTGAGCCTGTGTTTTCAATAAAGATGCCGCCTGTACAGCTCTTTGCGCCGTCACTGTCAAATGCTTCGTTGCCGTTGGAAACGACTATTCCGCCTGATATCGTAAGACTGCCGTTTGAATCAAAACCGTCATGGTCGCCGTCGGTTACGTTTACAAGTGCAAATCCGCCCTTTATATCAAGCGAATAATTTCCGCCGGAGGTCATTCCTCCTCCCCAGCCGCCTTGATTCCAGCCCGGATTTCCCATACCCGAACCGTCTGCGCCGCCGGCTGCGTTATATCCGTCATCCGTTACGCTGCAGATTACAGTACCGCTGTTCTGGACGATATTCATGCCCTCGATTCCCTCATAGCCTTTGGAAACGATCACTGTAACATCGTCGTATGTATCAGCAGTTCCTTTTCCTATCGTCAGATTGTGGTCGGAATGAACGCCGTCATCGGCTGAAGCAAGCTGCATAACGCCGCCGTAAAGATTCATATCACCGCCGCAGTGAAGCGAATCGTCAGAGGAATCAACTATAATATTTCCGCCGTTTACAGTGATATTTCCGCCGCTCTGCCATGTAGTTCCTGCTGCATCATAAATGCCGACTGCCTTGATGCCCTTTGCAGATATGTCGGTCTTGTTGGAATTTCCGTCCTGCATTCCACCGCCCCACGGATTTGAAGAAGAAGATCCTCCTGTTCCGGTAAACGACGAGCCTTCGTATGTTTTGATATTAATATCACCGCCGTTGATGACAACATCCTGCTCACCCTGAATTCCGTCAGCATAGGAATTAATATTTACCGTTCCGCCGTTGATCGTTACCACGCCGTATGACTTGTCTGCCGTTGCCGTATCTGCTGCCGTTGATTTTATTCCGTCGCCGCTCTTTGTATTAACTGTCAGGTTGAGAGTGCTGAAATCCGTATCGGCAGCATTTCCGACTGTCACGCTGTCCTTTCCTCTCAGACCGTCATCTTCGGCGTTTATTGTGATGCTTCCGTTGTAGATTTTCAGATCATTCTTACAGACTACAGCATCGTCCGTATTTCCGTTTATCGTAAGACTGCCTGTGCCCTTGAATTTCAGATCGTCACGGGAAAAAACCGCACCCTCGACAGTATTCACATTGCCGTCAGAATCTGTGTATGTCTGAGTATGTGATGTGCCGTCAGAAATGATATTCTCGGTTCCGCTCTTGGCAACAATCTGTACTTCGTCACCAACAGAATTCACATATACAGGTGAAGTGCTGCTGTTTGAGAGCTCTGCTCCCACGAGATCAAGTTCCACAACGCCTGTGGGATAAGCTGTTTTGTCAACGTCCACAACGATCTGTCCCTCAGTGCATTTTCCTGATACCGCAAAAATTCCGGGCTGTGTTATTGTAAGAACATTTCCGCTGGTTTTTGCCGTTTCAGCCGGAGCATTGGATGTTACTCCGCTGTCGGCAAGAGTGACAGTATATCCTGCTGTCGGATCAACAACAGAACCGGCATCATAACCGGGATCTACATTTTCAAATACATTTACGCCGGATACCGCAGCAAAATCAGCAGAATTATCCGTACCGTATACAACGCTTCCGCCTGTGGACGTATTCTTTATCGACAGTGAACCGCTCTGTGTCAGCTCCGGAGAACTTACAAGAACATATTTATATTTCTTTACAAAGTCGCATTTAAAGCCGTTGGACATTTCAAAGGAGTTGGCTTTTTTCCACATAAGATCAGTATTATCGGAGCAATCCACGCAGTTGAAGAGCATTGTTGTCTGCGACGAAGAAAGCAATGAAGTATCTGCCTGATTGTCGGTAGCTGTAGCAATAACAGTACCTCCGCTGATATTGATTCCTGTAACAGCAGTCAGTCCCCTGTCGCCGCCTGCCGTAACATTGCCGCCAAGTATATTGATTGCTGCTCCTGCCTGTACTGCGTCGTTTCCTGCCTTGATTACCGCTGTTCCGCCCTCAACGGAAACATCTCCGTTGGATGACTTCAGACCGTCGCCCTCAGCATCAATGTTTACTACAGCCGTATCTTTCACGGTTACCGATGTCTTACCGTTTACGCCGTTGGTTTTATCGGTCGCATTCAATGTGGCGATATTTGTCGTTCCGCCGGTAAACTTGATATCGTTGTTGCAGACAAAGGCATTCTGGGTGTTGGCAGTGATATTGAGCACACCCGTTCCGAGATCTCCGCCCTTGACGGTAATATCGTCCTTTGCTTCGATAACCGCACTGCCCAGCCAGTCGCCTGAATAAGCCGTATCGCCGTCAGTAATCGTATTTTCCGTGCCGTCAACAAGGTTAAGAGAAGTATTTTCCGCATTGGATATGTAAATTGCCGGAGCGTTCTTTCCGGTGATATTAACGCCGTTCAGGAAGATCTTTACCGTTTCCGGATCAGCCGTTTCGTCAGGAATTGCAACGGCTATCTGACCGTTGTCAAGAGTTCCGTCAACAGTAAAAACGCCGGAATGAGTAATCGTTACAGTCGTGCCATGTACCTCTGCGTTGTCGCCCTCTACCTCAATGGATGTTCCTTTAAGATGAATAAGAGTTTCTGCCGTTATCGGATCTGTTCCGCCCTGCCATGATTCAGGAAGTGTGTCTATAAGTCCGAGAAGTTTCTTCTGAACGGTAAGAGCATCGAGATTTGTAAGTCCATCCCCTCTGTTTGATACGTCAGCATTGTCTATACCCTTTTTCGTAATATGCTTAGGATCCGTTCCGTTTTCTCCGTAAACGTCGGGGTTTCCTATTGACTGCATGATAAGCACGGCATCATTGAGATAAATATTACCGTCGCAGTCGGCATCGCCGTAAATTATGTCTGATGAAGTCTCACCGGCTGCCATAACCGGAATACTGCTCAGAGGCATTGCAGATGCCATAACAAGTGCGGAAGAAAATCCTGCTGCAAATTTTTTCATTGTCATTCTTTTCATAGTATATCGTTCTCCTTGCTGTAAATCTTCTGAAAGATTTCATATTATGTTCAGATTATAACCTGCCATTCTTAAAATAGTCTTAAAGGCAACGATATAAGAAAAATATTCGGAAAACTATTGCATTTTTATGTTAAATATGCTATAATGTTTGCTGAGGAGGAATGACGATGAAAAATATATTTTCGGTCATCTTCATGAACTTCTGGGGATACGACCTCATTATATTCATTGCAGCCGTTATGACAGGCGCAGTATATTTCTTTCTGCGTCAATCTGCGGACAATCTTTATAATAAAATGCACCTTACAGTGTTTGTTCCCGACGGTGACCTTTCCCGCAAAGAAGCTGATAAAGATATCTCTGGTCTGCGTGAAACAGACGTTGTAACAATGAGAAACAACATGGGCAGGCTTTATTCAATATATGTAAATCTTACGGGTATATTTCCTCTGCTCGGCATCCTTGGAACTGTGGTATCACTCCTCGGTTTGGTATCTGATACCGGAAACGTTACAGGAAATTTCTATGGTGCGCTTACCTCAACTTTCTGGGGACTTATCTTCGCCATAATCTTCAAATTCCTCGACGGCGTGACAAGCGCAAAAATAGAAGATAACGAAAAAAATGTTGCCCTCTACCTTGAACGCAACAACTCTGCCGCAAAAAAACACGTTCCCCGCGAAACCGGTCTTAATCAGTCCGATAATGATAATCCACGTGACATTCAGTATGACCTGCTTTCCGTCAGAAGCCATGATAAAGTGATCTCACACGAATCTGCTGCAAATCATTTCAACACAGATCAGGATATTGTCGATATCCTCGATTCCATAAATAAACGGATATGAACGGATACCGCAAAAACAAAGGGATCGTCATTGAACTGACTGCCCTTCTTGATGTTATACTGATAATGCTTTTCTGGGTCATGATGAATGTCCGGAACGGTGACAAAGAAGCTGTCGAAAAAGCCGCAAAAGATGCTGCGGCTGCCGAACAGCAGCTTGAAATCGTCCGGGAAGAACTTGATACAAAAACAAATCAGCTTGAACGGCTTACTTCTATGCTTGAAAATATCGACAAGAACGCCGCCGATAATCAGCAGGCTCTTACAGACTATGAAAACGGAAAACTTATAACTCTTGATATATGCTATGATTCAAGCGGTAAGCTCATTGTCTGCAATTCCGGCGGCAAGCTGGGCGAAACGGAAATTTCTTCCGAAACGGAAATCTGCGGCTGTATCACCCAGGCACTTGAAAATGCAGATCTTGAAAAAAACGATATCATACTGTGCGCACTTATCTACGACGGAAGCACTTCACTTTACAGAGATGTCAAAGCCGTGAATGCAGCAGTTGATCTTGTGAGAGAGGAATATATGAATTTCTACTGCGCTTATATAAATACAGCACAGAAAAATAAGTAACCAATGCCGTAATGAAAGGATGATTTATATGGCAAAATCCGCAAAAAATAATCAGAAAAAGAAAGCTGCTCCTCCGCCCGTACAGGAAAAAGTCGTTGTAAAAAAGAAAAGCGGCTGCCTGATACCGCTTTTGCTCCTTGTTGTTTTAATTGCACTTGTAATCTGGCTGCTGAACCATTTCGAAATCGGATTTTTCGGCAAAGATGACAACGGCAGCAGCAATACTGCCTCTGATTCCGTCAGCGATGACGAAACCGAAAATGACCCCTCCACTGTTCCGGAAATCAGCGACAGAGGCGAAAAATTCGTCGATATCACCGTGACAGGCACACAATACCGCTATGATGACGGTTACATCGACATTGATGATTTTATAAGCGAGATAAAATCAATGTCAGGAAGTGTCTGCGTCCGCATTATTGACGAAAATGCATACAATGACGTTATGCACGAACTCAAAGAAGCACTTGTACAGGAGGGCATAACCTTTACGGAATCCACTGCCGACTAACATCATTCTAAATCTGGAGGCTTTATGAAAACAATCCATGTAAATACCAGTCATCCCTACGATGTTATAATCGAAAGGGACGGACTTCAAAAAAGCGGCGAATACATCAGAACAATCACCGGAGCATCTAAGGCTGCGATAATAACCGACGATATTGTAGGTGCTCTTTACGGCAGAACCGTTACGGATTCACTCGAAAAAAGCGGATTTGAATGCAGTACGTTCACTTTCCCGAACGGTGAACAATCCAAAAATCTCTCGGTTTTCGGAGAGATCCTTGACTTTCTGTGTGAAAGCTCCATAACCAGAAGCGATATAGTGATAGCCCTCGGCGGCGGAGTTGTAGGCGATATAGCCGGATTTGCCTCCGCCTCTTATCTGAGGGGAGTTGATTTTGTACAGATCCCGACAACGCTCCTCGCACAGATAGATTCATCAGTGGGCGGCAAAACTGCAATTGATATAAAAGGCGGAAAAAATCTTGCCGGAGCTTTCAAACAGCCTGCACTGGTTATCTGCGACAGCAACACGCTTAAAACACTGACTCCGGAAATCCTTTCCGACGGTATGGCTGAAGCAGTCAAATATGGCATGATACGTGACAAAAATCTCTTCGAGCTTATTGATAATCACACCTCAGATACAATTCACGAGGCTATGGACGAGCTTATCTATACCTGTATCGACATCAAGCGTGACGTCGTTGAACATGACGAATTCGACAAGGGCGAACGCATGATACTTAATTTTGGTCATACGCTTGGTCACGCACTTGAGGGCTGGCATCAATATACCAACTTCACTCACGGCATGGGTGTCGCTGCGGGAATGTGCCTGATAACGGAAAAGCTCTGCTCCCCTGAAATCCATGAAAAACTGAGAAAATGTCTGGAAAAATACTCTCTTCCGACTGGAACAGACATTCCCATGGACGAGCTGCTCCCCTTTTGCTATAAGGATAAAAAGCGTACATCGGGCAGTCTCAGCTATATCGTCTGCAAAACGATAGGCAGCGCCGAAATCGTGAAAGTCACGATAGAAGAATTCTGCAGACTTATGGAGGGATAAAAATGGATATACGCATTACCCCGTCTTTTCTTTCCGGAAAGGTCGAAATCCCGGCATCGAAAAGCTGTGCCCACCGTGCTCTGATATGCGCATCCCTTGCTCATGGAACTTCCGTTATAAGCGGCGTGAATATGTCGAAAGACATCGAAGCGACTATCGGTGCAATGACTGCTCTTGGCGCTCGCTTCATGATAAACGGCAGTACGGTCACTGTTACCGGCATTGAATCATGTCCGGAAAAAGCGGAAATAGACTGCTGCGAAAGCGGTTCTACCCTGAGATTTGTCATTCCGGTTGCCGCAGC